>JAZSNZ010000003.1:0-11603 GCA_045536645.1 Acutalibacteraceae bacterium | reverse complement strand
CCACCTCCCTCGTCAGAGGGAGGCATGTGCACAAATCAGGTTTCTGCTGTTATGATTCTCCCCCTTACATCAATTGTTGATTTGAGATGTAATATGTATTATTATAATTATTGGAGGCGATATTTTGCTGATATTCGGCGTTGACCCGGGTTATGCCATAGTCGGCTTCGGCTTTCTGCGCTACAATGCTCCATATATGAAGCCTGTTGAATACGGCTCCATCGTCACCAGAGCAGGTGTTGACTTCTGCCAGAGGCTTGAGACCATCTACAGGCGAACGGGCGAGCTTATCGAAAAGCGGCGGCCCGATGCACTTGCCATAGAAAAGCTTTATTACGCAAACAACGCAAAAACCGTTATCGGCGTTGCGGAGGCTCGAGGCGTTATCCTCCTTGCCGCACAGCAGGCAGGACTGCCTGTTTATGAATACACCCCTCTGCAGGTAAAAAAGGCGGTCACAGGCTACGGACAGGCTCCCAAGCCTCAGGTCATGGAAATGACACGCAGGCTTTTGGGTCTTGCCGAAGTGCCAAAACCCGACGATACCGCCGATGCCCTTGCGATAGCTATATGCCACGCACAGTACTCTGGCTTTTCTGCTGTCGAAGAACGTATGAAAGGTAGGAACTAAAATTGATATACAGTCTTTCAGGAACTCTTGAATATACCGAGCCGGGCTTTGTGGTCGTTGAATGCGGCGGAGTGGGCTTTAAGTGCTTTACCTCCATGCAGACACAGCGTTCACTGCCTGCTGTGGGTAAAACTCTGAAGCTTTTTACATATATGAGCGTTCGAGAAGACGCACTGGATCTTTTCGGCTTCGCCACAAAAACGGAAATGGCCTGTTTTAAGATGCTCATCTCCGTAAACGGCGTCGGTGCAAAGGTGGGCATGGCAATACTTTCCGAGCTTACCGCCGAGCAGATAGGCATGAGCGTTGCTTCAGGCGATTACAAGACTCTGACCCGTGCCAGCGGTGTCGGTCCCAAGCTCACTCAGCGCATCGTCCTTGAGCTCAAGGACAAGGTAAAGGGACTTGGCGCACCTGTCGACGGCGATGTATCCGCCGCACCTTCTGCCGCACCGTCAGCATCAGCAAATCCTGCAAAGGCAGTCAGCGCACTTATGGTACTTGGCTATCAGGCAAGCGAAGCCACAAGTGTTGTCTCAAAATTTGACCCAACACTTTCAGTCGAAGAGCTTATCCGCCTGTCTCTTCGTGAAATGGCAAGCAGAATGTAATTTATCGGAGGGATAAATTTGAATAACTACATAAATTCAGCTATCGAAAACATACATGAAACTGATGTAAGCCCCTTCTGGTGGTCGAAGGAATCCTTCAAAGCTGCCAACGGCGAGGATTTCCTCGCTTTTGAGCTTTTCGATTCCACCCATCTTACATGGCTTGCGGTCTCTGTGCTCATATGGATACTGGGTGTGTTCATGTACAGCAGACTCGGCACAAAGCAGAGACGAACAATGCAGTTTTCCATCTGTGCGGTGTTTTTTATTCTTGAGATCATCTGCGACACCGCACTTATCCTTACCGACCAGTGGCACAACAGCATGCTGCCGCTTCATTTCTGCAGCATAAATATGTTTGTCTGCCTTTACTATGCCATAAAACCTACTCCCATAGTTGCAGACTTCCTTTATGCCGCCTGCCTGCCCGGTGCGCTCTTTGCCCTTATTACCCCTGCATGGCAGCTGCAGCCTGTGGCAAACTTCTTCCATCTTCATTCCTCAGTTCTGCACATTCTGCTTGTGCTTTTCCCCCTGCTTCTCTTTGTTGACGGCTTTCGACCCAATGTTAAAAACCTCTGGAAGCTGTTCCTTGCAGTCGCTGTTTTTGCCGTTCCCATGTATTTCCTCAATATTGCCCTTGGCACCAATTTCTTCTTCCTCAACGGAACCGACAACATCGGTATGCTGACACTTCTCGACGGCATATTCCCCGATTACAGAATAGGTCTGCTGGCGGTAATTGCCGTTCTTTGGATCGTTATGTTCCTGCCCTGGTACATTGCAGGCAGATGCAAAAAGAAAAAGGCTGAGAAAACAGCCCTGTAAATGGAGGTAAATACTATGAGCGAATTCTGGTACTCCGTCAATACCATGATATCCGAAAGGGGCAGCGATTATCAGTCCTTTAGTCTGTTCGGCCCCATTCACTTTACATGGCTTGCAATAGCCGCCGTTTTATGCACCTGCGGTATTCTCGTCTACAGAAAGCTTGGCGAAAAGAACAAGCGCATTATGCTTATTTCCCTTGCAGTATTTGTTTTTGTTTACGAGATAGCAATGAACATCGCATATCTCGCCACAGGTCAGTGGTCATTCGGCGTACTTCCTCTGCATCTGTGCGGCATAAATATTTTCGTACTGCTGTTTTACGCATTCAAACCCAATGAACTGACTGCACAGTTCCTTTATGCAGTGTGTCTGCCCGGTGCGCTCTTTGCGCTGATTACCCCCTCATGGACCGCACTGCCTATGTGGAATTTCTTCCATATCCATTCAGAGCTCATGCATATGGTTCTTGTCATGTTCCCTCTTCTGCTTCTTTCCGACGGTCTGAGACCCAGAGTAAAGGACCTCTGGAAGCTGTTCCTTATTGTTCTCGCTGTATGTATCCCCATTTACTTCCTTAATTTCAAGCTCGGTACAAACTTCTTCTTTGTACATAACGATGACGGAAACGCTCTGCTTGTTGCCCTCGGCAACATCTTCCCCGACTACAGGCTCGGCCTGCTGGCACTTATCGCAGTGCTCTGGCTTATTATGTTCCTGCCGTGGGAGATTGCAAGATGGATTAAAAAATCCGACGAAAAGTAATAATTCTTTATAATAATACCGGAGGTATTGAAATGTCACCTAAAAACAACAATGATTTTGACGATTTCGGCGCAACTCAATCCACGTCCTTTGACGACGATATGGACTTTGAAAACAGAATAGTTGCTCCGGAATTTTCCTCCGAGGACGGTGACACCGACAACCCTCTGCGCCCGAAAACCTTTGAGGACTACATCGGACAGGACAAGGTCAAAGAGAATCTCAGCGTTTATATCAGCGCAGCCCTTGCAAGGCGTGAAACTCTCGACCACTGTCTGCTCTACGGCCCTCCCGGCCTTGGCAAGACCACACTGGCAGGCATCATCGCTCATGAGATGGGCGTCGGACTGCGTGTTACCTCAGGCCCTGCCATCGAAAAGCCCGGCGACCTCGCCGCCCTGCTTTCCTCGATGAATCCGGGCGACGTGCTGTTTATAGACGAGATACACCGCCTTTCCCGAATGGTCGAGGAAGTTCTTTATCCTGCTATGGAGGACTTTGCCATAGATATTGTCACAGGTAAGGGACAGGGCGCAATGAGCTATCATCTCCCTCTGCCCCACTTTACTCTCATCGGTGCCACCACAAGGGCAGGTCAGCTCTCGGCACCTTTGCGTGACCGTTTCGGCGTGCTGTTCAGACTTGAGCTGTACACTCCCGAGGAGCTGTCGAAGATAGTCACTCGCTCTGCAGGGATTCTGGGCATCGGCATCGAGGAGGAAGGCTCTCTCGAGATAGCTTCACGCTCCCGCGGCACACCCCGAATTGCAAACCGTATGCTTAAGCGAGTGCGTGACTTTGCACAGGTCTACGGCGACGGGACGATTACCTACGATATCGCACGCCTTGCTCTCGACCGTCTTGAGATAGACGAGCTGGGACTTGACAAGATAGACAGGCTTCTGCTTCGTGCTATCATCGATTATTACAAGGGCGGCCCTGTGGGACTTGAGACCATTGCTGCCGCTATCGGAGAAGAAGCTGTGACCATCGAGGACGTTTATGAGCCGTATCTTATGCAGATAGGCTTTTTATCACGTACTCCCAGAGGACGCTGTGTCACCCATGCGGCGTATCTGCACTTAGGACTTACCCCTCCGGGAATGAAAGACAATAGCGGACAGACTTCGCTGTTTTAGCCTGTTCTCTCTCAGTCTTTTGCTTCGCAAAATCCAGCTCCCTCATCAGAGGGAGCCATGTCAATCAGGAGATATATATGAGATTTACTGAACACTGGAAAGATTACACCCTGCTGGACGCCTCCGACGGAGAGAGGCTTGAAAAATGGGGAGATATTGTACTTATCCGACCCGACCCACAGGTAATATGGAAAACCGAAAAGAAAAATCCCCTGTGGAAAAACGCCCACGCACGTTATATCCGCTCTTCCACAGGCGGCGGTGCATGGGATACCTATAAAAAAATACCTGCCTCATGGCAGATAAAATATCGTGACCTGACCTTTGCCATAAAGCCCATGGGCTTCAAGCACACAGGCCTTTTCCCCGAGCAGGCAGTCAACTGGGATTATTTTATCGACCTTATAAAGAAGGCAGGCAGACCGATAAAGGTGCTCAATCTCTTTGCCTATACAGGCGGTGCTACCGTTGCCTGTCTGTCCGCAGGCGCTCATGTGACTCACGTGGATGCTTCCAAGGGCATGACCGAATGGGCAAAGGAAAATGCTGTGATCTCAGGACTTCGTGAGCTTCCCCAGAGATGGATAGTTGATGACTGTCTTAAGTTTATCGCCCGTGAACAGCGCAGGGGCAACACCTACGATGCTGTTATCATGGACCCTCCAAGCTACGGCAGAGGTCCCAACGGCGAGGTCTGGAAGCTGGAGGAGCAGGTTTATGCTCTTGTTTCCGAGTGTGCTAAGCTCCTCTCTGATGATCCTCTCTTCTTTGCCATAAACAGCTACACCACAGGTCTTTCACCCTCAGTCATGAGCTATCTGCTGGGCACACTTGTACAGCCAAAACACGGCGGAGTGCTGTCCTGCGATGAGATAGGACTGAAGGTTGAGAGCACAGGGTTTGCACTGCCTTGCGGTGCGACCGCTCTTTGGACTAAGGAATAAAAACAGGGGTCGATGTGGGCATCGTCCCCTACGGCGGCACTGCTCCGTAATCTTGTCCCCCTCTGACGAGGGGGATGTCTGCCCTGCAGACAGGGGGAGAGAAAAAGACCGTTGCGGTAAGATACCCCCTGCAAACACAAATAAATACGGGCGGCTGATAGCCGCCCCTACGATTCTATAAACACAAAAAAGGAAATAATAATGCAAAATCTGATTATACGACCCGAAACACCTGCAGACTACCACGAAACTGAGGCTATGACTCAGCGTGCTTTCTGGAATCTGCACTTTCCCGGCTGCAGCGAGCATTATCTCGTTCACAAGCTCAGAGATGACAGCGCCTTTGTTCCCGAGCTTTCTTTTGTTGCTGAGCTCGACGGCAGGATAGTCGGTGCAATTTACTACGCAAAGGCAAGAGTCAACGACACCGAGGTACTGACCTTCGGACCTCTCTGCGTTGACCCCGATATGCAGAAAAAAGGCGTTGGCGGTGCACTTCTTCGTCACACCCTCGAGCTTGCAAAAAATACCGATTTCGGCGGTATCATCATATTCGGCGAGCCTGATTATTACCCCCGTTTCGGATTTAAGACCTGCGACAACTTCGGAATCACCACCTCAGAGGGAAAAAACTTTCCGCCGTTCATGGGACTTGAACTGAAAGAGGGCGCTCTGTCTGCTCTCTCAGGCGGAAAGTTTTACGAAGCTGATGTCTACTATGACCTCCCCGATGAAGAGGTCGATCAGTTCAGTAAACAATTCCCCTTCATGGAAAAAAAGGTGCTCCCCGGCCAGTGGGGTCAGTGATTCTCCGTCAATTGAACAAGCTTATAAGCCACGCCTCGTCTTCTTCATCACGCAGCCCTCGGTTGTGTGCAAAGACGCGGCGTGCTTTTTGCAGATTGCGGTAAACGGTAGCCTCGCTCATGGCAAGGGTATCGCAGGCTTTCCTCACTCTCAGCGTCACCGTTCCCTTCTGTGACAGCTCCTTCGGGCGTAAAAAATACACCGCTTTAAGGCAATCGAGGATATCTCTTCCGTTTTCCTCCAGCATAAGCTGGTCTATTGTCTTGCTTACTGCGCTTAAATCCTCAATGGATGGATCGGAAATATCAAGCTGGGAAATATCCCCCAGTCTTGGACAACCGCACATTGAATAAAGTCGAAAGGCACTTACGCAGTAATCGTGGGTATTGTCGTGCATCAAAAATTATCCTCCTGTGGCTTCTCACAATTTTCACAGCACAAGCCTGCCTCGGTGCGTATTATCCGCTCGTTCTCCATTATCGGAGCTCCGCAGACCTCACACATTCCCATGCACTGTATTCCCATATCAATATCCGGATATTCGCTGCCGATGCTCATTTCTTTTCACCCTTTGCTCCATTTACTCGAACGTATGTTCTGTTGTAATTTTACTATCTGCCACCTCTTATGTCAATTAGTAAAAATGCAAAAATTTTATTATTCCCACAGTTGACATTATACAAAGGCAGTTATATAATTTGGCTATCCAAACAAATTGGAGGGTGCTATGGAAAAGATATCTGATTTCAAAACACGTCTCGAAGAGATGCTCTCTGAGCGAGGAATCAGGGCAGCTCAGCTCTGTCGTGACTCGGGACTTAATAAGACGACTGTGTCGCAGTATTTAAAAGGTGTTTATGAACCCAAACATGAGCAGCTCTGCAAAATCGCCGAGGCTTTAGAGGTCACCCCACAGTGGCTGGAAGGGTATGATGCCGTAAAGTATGCTTCCGATGCCCTCGAGCAGGTATGCAAAGTGGGTGTTTATACCATTGATGACTTAAACACTCCTGTCAGATACGAGGTCTGCGACCCTGTGTACAAGGACTGCATCTACATCGAGGCCGATGACCATTTCTATCCTGCAGTAAACAGAGGCGACCTTGTGCTGACAGAAAAAAACTCAGAGCTTAAAAACGGCATGGCGGCGCTGGTCTCTTTCCGTCAGTATTACGGATTTTACATCTGCGAAACCTGCCCCAATGGCGTTATTCTTCGCTGTCTCAACGGCTACTATCCCGACGTTACCGTTAAAAACGATGAGCTTCCCCAGATGAACATAATCGGCCGAGTGCTGCTGAGCATGAGGAAATGGTGATATGCTCAGCATGACGGAAAAACCGATTTGTTGACATCGGAAAAACCGACATCTTAATGACTGAAAAATCGATTTATAGACATCGGAAAAACCGACACTAATCATACTGAATATAATCATACTAAAATAAGTGATACTGAATCTTTCCTCTATGGGAAGAAAAAGATAAAAAACGATTGATTTTTAAAGCACGAAAGCGTCCGATTGCTCGGACGCTTTTTAGTATATCCAGAGTTTTCTTTTTCTCCTCAGGCAGTAGAAAAAGGCTCTTATAAGTGCTGTTATGATGCCTGCAAAGGCTATGGGAATAATGGCGATGCTTACATCGATACTCGCAATTGCCTCATACTGTGTCCTGACCCAGAGATAAAGCACTGCCAGGACCACACACATAAGGTTCGAGGTCGGTACAAACCTTGCAAAAGCTGAAAGGAAGGAGGACAGGAAAAGTTTTTTCCTTGTCTTTTTATCAACGTTCCTTTTTCTCTCAAGGCGTTCCTTTCTTTTCAGAGCAAAACCATTAAGGGAACGCTTTGCACATCTGAGCATGGCATCTATCGCATTGCCGTCAGGTTCTGAGGCCTTCTCCGTCAGCACATCCACAGACACCTCAACAAAGCCGTTTTTCACAGCGCAGTCGATTATTCCCGAATTTGAATACTGAGGACGCTCATTGAAAAAGTCAGTTCCTATGGTCTTTTCAAATTCGATCTCCCGAAGCACTCCTGCCTTTCGCTCTTTTCGCTTCATTTTCACCTGCGAAACGCAAAGTGAAAAACCGTAATTGAGATTGTTTCCGTCAAGTGCCTCCGGCTCACGTTCGATTATCGCAGTGATATATTCAGCCTTGCCGTTTCTTATCCTGCGGTAGTGGGGATATTCACCCTCAAAGCCCATTTTCAAAAGTCCGGGCTCGACTGCATCGCAGAAAGCCTTTGCGGCCTTTCTGAAAACACGTTCCCTTGTACTGTCACTCTCTTCGCATTCTCCTGCCATCTTCATCATATCGTGAAGCCTTACAATCAGAGGCATCAGTTGACCGTGGGAGCAAAGCTCATCCATAAGCTTTGGCAGAATGCGTATTGTTTTAAGGGCTCCGTCTATGTTCTCCGATTCCATGCAGTCCATTGTTTTCTGCATCAGGCGACTGAGCGGCTCTGCATTTTCCTTTTCGAAAATATCCGCCACACGCTCGAACATATAGCGGTTGTCCGCAAGGTCGATAAGCATATCCTCGCTTCTGATATCTCCACGCCTGCCCTTGTCCGACAGTATTTTTGTTGATGCTATGAGCCTTGATACAGGCAGTGCAGTGCGCTCTGCCGCCGACAGCATAGCCTCCCCTGCAAGAGATGCTTTTTCGCACAGCACCTCACTGCTGTAGCGCACTGTCTCAAGCCTTGAGGCACCTCGGATATCCGCCGCCATTGCGTAATTTATCCCGTCCAGCCGTACCTTCGGTGCATCGCACTCAAAGGACACCTGACGCCATGAATTCCCTCTGAGGGCTCGGATGGACTTATCGTCAGCTGAAAATTCCGTATCAAAAAGAATATCAAAATGATATCTGTCGTTTTCCAGAAGCTCACCCTCGACTATGTACATAAAGCCGAGTGTCGTGACTGCTCCCTCGCTGAGTACGCTGCACTGCGGAAACCGTATGCTCAGCCTGCCCCAGCGGCGTTCGTGAAGGGATAACTCTATTGAGCCGTCCTCCCTCTGCTCAATAAGGGCTCGCTGGTTATTATAGCCCGTGCTGATGGCAAGGATACAGTCACCTGCTGCAGGGCTGAGATTTTTCGCAATGGTGTTGAGCCTGCTTTTCCACTCGCTGCGAGCATGGTCGTTATCACGCCAGATGCTCTGGAGCCAGGCGAAAAAAGGACGCATTTTACCAACCCTCTCCGGACTGCACTGTTCCTGAGAGAGTGCGGCTATATGAGGTGGAATGAGCGAACCTGTATCATACCTGCCGCTTGTAAGCTCCGTGACCGCACTGCTGACGTCTTTTGCCACTCTGCTTCTTACCCCATAGGGTTGTTCCTTGAGACGGGCTATGAATTCATCAGGATCAAGCTCATTGTGCCGTGAAAACATGCTTGACCTCGAAGCAAGAAAAGCCTCGATGCCAAGTCTCTGCCTGTTGAGATATTTCATGCCGGGATTGTCTGCTCCTTAACTGTAATACCTGAAACACGCAACAACCTTTCCGATCACCTGAATGTCTCTGGAAATGATCGGATCATAAAGGGGATTTTCCGGCTGGAGCCTTACATATCCGACCTTGTCTCGGTAGAAGCGCCTTACTGTAGCCTCGTCCTCAATAAGGCCGATGACTATCTCGCCGTTCTCGGCGTAGGTGGTCTTTTCCGCAATTATAACATCGCCGTCGAGAATGCCTGCCTCGATCATACTGTCACCCTGTACACGCAGCGCAAACAGTGTGTCTGCACCGTGTCTGTCTGCAGGATAAGGAATGGAGGCAACTACCTCCTCATAGGCATAGGCCGGCAGACCTGCCGTTACTCTGCCCAGCAGAGGCACCTGCACAACAGGCGTATCTGTGGTCAGGCGGATGGCACGGTTGAGTCCGTCCCCTCTTGTGATATATCCCTCGTCCTCCAGCTTTTTCAGATGATTATGCACCGAAGAAGTGGATTTGAGACCTGTTGCGGCACAGATCTCTCTTATTGTGGGCGGAATGCCGCCCTGAGAACATTCCCTGAGATATTCGAGAATCTTATGCTGTACGTCAGATACTCTTGCCATATTCAGCCTCCTGAAGGGTTAATGGATAGCATATTTCCGAGTTTAGCCATACACAGTATAACATACGTTCGACAAAATTGCAAACATTTGTTTGGAAAACATTCCAAAAATTTTTTTACAAAGGCTCAATATGCCCTTAACATATTTCGAGGAATTTGAGTTATATTATAATTGCACCCGATAAAAGCTGTCTGAAGGATAGCCGCAAGCCTTTTCGGCAGTGTGGGTGCAGTGTTATACCCTCCTCAATGTACCCCTCTTGAGAAAAGCAGCAGTCCGGGCCGAAAGGCTCGGACTGCTGTTGTTTTTCTATTTGCTTTCACGAAGCTTTTTAAAAAATCTCTTAAGCACTGCGGCACACTCCTCCGCCATGAAGCCTCGCTCCACCTTAACCGAATGCGTAAAGCTCATCTCCGACAGGTCTGTTACCGAGCCGCAGGCGCCGTTTTTCGGGTCTGAGGCACCGTACACCAGCCGCTTTATCCGCGCGTTGATTATGGCGCCCATGCACATCGGGCAGGGTTCAAGAGTTACAAAAAGCTCGCATTTGTGAAGTCTCCAGCCGCCGAGCTTTCGGCAGGCTGAATCTATGGCTTCTATCTCGGCGTGGGCAAGGGCATTTTTTACGGTCTCACGGCGGTTTCTGCCAACTGCCACGATTTCTCCGTCCAGTATCACCACCGCACCTACAGGCACTTCGCCTTCTTCCGATGCAAGACGGGCCTGATCGAGTGCCCGGCACATTATCATTTCATCATTCATCATGTCAGTCTGTCTATTATGTTTTGCGTGGGAATATTTTCAATAATGGCAAAGAAGATAAAATAAGCAATGAGCAGGATCATGCTGGGGGTCTTTATTGCCACCAGAAGCTTTTCCTTGAGGGACAGGGAGGATTTACCCTCCTTGATTTTGAAGAAGTCGGGATATTTATTGAATATTCCGATAACTGCGAACAGGCCTGCGGCAATGAGCAGTACGGTAATGCCTGCATCGATTACGGTCAGTCTGTCGTGGGCAACGGACATTCCAAGCAGTGTCATAACAAGGGACAGCGCACTTCTGATAAGACCTATGACGATAGCAGGCAGCACCGAGCCGCTGAATACTACTATGTAGCCCATGAGCAATGCAATAAAGAATGCGGGTATTCCCTGAGTGTTGGAATAAACCAGCGCACACATCAGGGCGCTGAGTATAATTGCGAAGGTATCACCGCCCTTACGTCTGAGAACCTGAAGTATAACTCCTCGGAACACGAATTCCTCAACAAGGGCAGGGATTATGCACAGACAGATTATGGAGTAGAGAAGCTCTATTCCCTGATTGCCTGCAAGAACGTTTCTCATATTGCTCAGGCCGCCTGTGACAAACTCACCGCTCTGCACGATGTTTCCGATATAGCTGACGGTGGTCGAAAAGCCAAGACCGAACATCACAAGCAGAAGGAAATTTCCTATTCGCATCTTTCGC
Organism: Acutalibacteraceae bacterium; assembly: GCA_045536645.1. Taxonomy (GTDB): domain Bacteria; phylum Bacillota; class Clostridia; order Oscillospirales; family Acutalibacteraceae; genus JAISGQ01. The sequence continues at coordinate 318 of JAZSNZ010000003.1, read as the reverse complement.
ACAGGTATCGTTTCACCAAGGGGAAGCTTGAAAAGATACATGTATCCGATAAACGGCAAACCCAGACCCAGCACGAGAATTATGCCCTGTATGGGCAGCATGTTCATAGGTGTTGCAAGGAAAACGTTTATCTCAGATATCTTGTACCGGGCGATAAACAGCAGATATGCCGTGATTACGCCTGTGATGGCAAGCTGCAGCACGATGAAGATTATCAGTGCGATGCCCATTTTGCCCGTTTCCTCACGGATATTCCTCGACAGAATCTTACGTGCCTTATCACGAAGCTGGCGCTCCTGCTGGCTCTTCTGGTACTCC
>JAZSNZ010000361.1:0-3387 GCA_045536645.1 Acutalibacteraceae bacterium | reverse complement strand
ACTGCTCATTCTGCCACGGACATAGCCGTGACCTGCGGGAGATGAGCACGGAAGAGTTTGTTTGTATTCTTAACAAACTGACCGGACACACTCAATATATTTATTATCATCTGATGGGTGAGCCTCTTACTCATCCACAACTGCATAATTTTATTGAACTGGCAGGCAATCATGGATACAAGTCAATTCTTACCACCAACGGTACCCTTTTGCCCTATCGGCAGGATGAGCTTTTAAATGCAGGGGTTCACAAGGTAAACATATCTTTACACAGTTTTGAAGATGGCAGCGACGAAGATTATGCTGCATACATTTGCAGTCTGGCCGATTTTGCAAAAATTGCCGCAAACATGGGCACTATCGTGATTTTCCGTCTTTGGAACAAGGGTTATGACAATGGCAGAAACGAATTTGTGTTGAATCTTCTGAAGCTAAACATACCGGGAGAATGGGCGGAAAACACCCGTGGCATCAGAATACGTCCTAAAATCTTTGTCGATTTCGGCGAACGCTTTGAATGGCCCGACAGCAAATCGGAGATCAAAGGCGACAGATTCTATTGCTACGCTCTCAAGGATCAGTTCGGCATCCTTGCCGACGGTACGGTGGTCCCCTGTTGTCTTGACAGTGACGGCACTATCAATCTTGGCAATATTTTTAATGAAGATATAAATGAAATCCTGAATTCAGAAAGAGCATCAGATATTCTTGAGGGATTTAAGTGCGGCAGAGCCGCTGAGGAGCTTTGCAAAAGATGCTGCTATGCACAGCGATTTATTCACTGAAATCGAAATTTCTTCGTTATACCCGATTTTTGAAATTACACGTAAAAAGGAGAAAAAAATGAAAGAAATTAAAACTGCAGGCATCGGTACATTATTTATCTCTGAGTTTGATATTGATACGGATTTTATCTGTTTTTATAACGAAAATCAGGAATTACTCGGCGAAGTGGATATTGACGTTATATTTGAAACCGCAGAAGAATTAGGTATCAGTGAGAAGGCTGCATACAACAGACTTGTCAAAGCTGTCAGTGAATGTGCAACTGAAATCGAATTTGAAATGATTACCGGAATCAATCTGTGATAATTTGACCTTAACGTTTAAATGCAATTATCTGTTGTATAAATAAGCAAACAGCAGGGTCCTGCGATCCTGCTGTTTGTCTCTGCTTCTCATCTTTATATCATGACAACTGAAAAATAACAATCCGTTCCCTTGAGTTATCCCCCTCAAACAGGTCACTGCAATCTATCTCATCATAAAACATCAGCTCGTTCACTGTCATCAGATATGCAATATACTCATCTGATGGATAGTAAAAAAACAGAAGTACCTCTCTCGGTTTTTCATAATAGGATTCTATAATTCTTGCCAGTACTTTTCTAAGCAGCTCCACAGAAAAGGGATTGAAAAAATAACATCTGTTTGCCTGCGCCGGTACATCATACTCCTCCGCTCTTGCGAGTACAAATTCAGTCTTTGCTCCCGAAACGGCAGTCTTCTGATTTTCTGTCGCTTTATTGTAAATTCGTTCATCATATTCAATCCCTATAGTATTGGCTCTGATCTGATATGACAGAAAGAAATCAACACGCCCTTTGCCGCAGCCATAGTCGATAATTACATCGTTTTTACTGACCAAGCCGCTGTCAGTCAAACGCTCCAGAACACAATATGGTGTAGGTTCATAGGGATAGCGGTATTGGTCGGAACTTGAGTCATCACGTCCATTTGTTATTATCTGCAAGCGCTTATCCCATTTATTTTCGATATCTCTCATTCTTCGCCTCTGCTAATAAATTAATTCAGATTTATCTGACAAGTATTATAACAGCATATGACACATTTTCAATACTCCTGCTTCAGGCACTACATATTACATTTCTTATTTGGTAAAGAGCTGACTGATTTGAAAATTCAGTCAGCTCTTTACTATTCCGTGTTTTTCAGGTCTTTGCCTTAATCCACTTATTTTTCAAGACCATATTTTCCCATGCCTGCCGCTATGCAGATATAAATAACATCAGTTGATGATTTCAGCCTCGTGGTATAAAACAGTAATAAGCAATTCGATTTCGTCAATCGCAAATATACTTATTTAAGATATGCCTCAAGCCTGTATATAGGCTGACCGAGGGATGAGAATTTCTGCTCGTATTCTGTTACAATATTGCCCTCAAAGCCGCTCTTATGCAGGTCGAGAAACACATTGCGGATAACATATCCGCACTCAGAAAAGCTTTCTATAGAGTACTCAAAGAAAGCCATGTTGTCTGTCTTCTGTTCGATTCTGCCATCTTCGCTCAGAAGTTCTCTGTAAAGAGAGAGAAATCTCGGAGCGGTCAGGCGGTGATTTCTGTAATGCGCTTTGGGATAGGGGCAGGAAAAATTAAGATATATACGCTCGACAACGCCCTTAGGAATAAATCTGTTGAGATATTCAGCGCCGATACACATGAACTTAAGGTTTTCTATTCCCTCCGCCGCACAGGTCTCGCAGGCTGTGACTATCACGTTTTCCTGCATTTCAACCGCAATGATATTTACCTCAGGGTTTGCCTTTGCAAGCTCACAGGCAAATCTGCCCTTTCCGCAGCCTATTTCCAGCCACAGAGGAGCCTCCCTGCCGAATATATCCGCAAGATCCAGATACTCCTCCCCTGTTATCTCGCGACGGCTGTCCCTGTCCTCGCATTTTACAATTATCTGCACTCCTGCACTTTTTTCCATTCTTGCATCAAGGTTTTTCTTATGTCTCAGTCTCATATATTGCCTCCGACAGCAAATTTTGACCGCCGATTATTATCGACGGTCATTCCTGTTATTTTAAAAGTTCCTGAACGTATCGCTTGATTGCCTCAAAAGATTCATCACTTATCACATGCTCTATCTTGCAAGCATCCTCTGCCGCAATTCCCTCATTTACTCCAAGCCGCATGAGAAACTCACTGATCATTACATGACGCTCATACATCTTTTCAGCTACCTCAAGTCCTGCTTCTGTAAGGGTAAGATATCCGTTTTCATCCACCTTTACATATCCGCCGTTTTTAAGCAATCCTATAGCACGGCTGACACTTGGCTTTGAATAACCCATATATTCCCCGACATCAATACTTCTGACTGCATTACTATGCTTTGAAAGAATAAATATGGACTCAATATACATCTCACCTGATTCCTGAAGATGCACCGCCACTCCTCCCCAAAATCATATTATTTATATTTTATCATATTATATATCCCATTTCAAGAAAAATCGCCGACACCATACAGTATCGACGATTAATTTCTATATAGCCTTTGCGTAGGTTCCTATAACCCAGCCTGTCTTGCTGCCGACTGTTATCTTATACCATGTCTTGCCGCTGACAGTCTTTG
>JAZSNZ010000359.1:0-2127 GCA_045536645.1 Acutalibacteraceae bacterium | reverse complement strand
GTTCCGTATGTACGATCCCAACTCCGGCGAGCATTTCTACACCGGTTCCGAGGTTGAGCGTGACAACCTGGTCGCGGCCGGCTGGAACTACGAGGGCGTAGGCTTCACCTTCTCCATGAAGACCGGCGCACCTGTTTACCGCCTCTACGAGCCGATCACCGGCGAGCATCTCTACACCATGGACGAAGAAGAAAAGGCAACCCTGATGGCTGAAGGCTGGAATCTTGAAGGTATCGCTTTCAACTCGGCCTACGACACCGAGGTTCCCCAGTATCGTCTGCACAACCCCAATGCTACCCGCGGCGCCTATCACTTCACCGCCAGCGAAGAGGAGAGAGATGCTCTCATCGCTGCCGGCTGGGAGGATCAGGGCATCGGCTTCTACAGCGCATGGAAGTAAGTGTCAGGTAATAATGCAATGAGGCAGACTTAATCTCTCATTAATAAAAGATAAGGTCAAATTCAAAACCACCGGTTCAACCGGTGGTTTTGAGTTGAAGACAAAGTCTGAAGTAAAAATGTTTGTTGCTTCACAATATAACCTTTGGAATTCCGGAAAGAGACAGGATTATTCGAGACGTAATCGTTTACACTTTCTGCAGGATAACCGATTTTGCTTTCTACAATTTCAACATGGGTATGACCATCACTTGAGGAGCTGCAGACTTTCCGATCCTCGACGGCGATATGATGACATCTTATCAGAGCATATACACAATACTAATTCCTCCCCCTGCATAATTATTGATATCAATAATTATGCAGGGGGATTTTCCCATGAAAACGACTGTTGAAAAACGGGCCATCGAGCTCGCGGAATATATAATTGAGAATAAGGCAACGGGGAGGAAAGCTGCAAGCGTGTTTGGATTTTCAAAGTCCACGGTACATACGAACGTCACAAAATAGAACGGTTTGTGTGGGCGGTGGAGTAAGTTTACTCCCACTATATTTTATTTTGCACAAACATCAAACCACCGCACAGCAGTCGAAAATCGATCGCTGTGCGGTGGTTGTGTTTTCGCTCACTTTATGTTCTCAACTCAAATCAACCATCAGAAGTCAAATTCGATAACTCTTGTTTCATATGGCTTTGCGATGAAAGTATCGCCTGTTTGCCCCTCGACACCATAGTTTGAAATGACAACTCTGCCGTTCTTTTTCCTGAATGCTTTGGGCAGCCTGTATTTTTTCTCCTTGTCCGAGAAAGAACAGAACACAAAAACAGTCTTTCCATCAAATGATCTGCTGTACACATGGAAATCTTCGCTTGAGCGATTATATTCGGTCAGCGAGCCGCTGTGTATCACAGAATTTTCGCTGCGGTATGCTATGAGTCGGCGGTAAAAATTCAGAATGCTGTCAGGATCTGACTCCTGTGCGGCATTATTTATCTCCGTATAATTACCGTTGACAGGGAACCATGGCGTGCCTGTTGTGAAGCCTGCATTTTCGCTGCCGTCCCACTGAACTGGGGTACGGGCATTGTCTCTGGTGGCCTCCTGCACTATTCTGAGAGCCTTCTTTTTGCCGTATATCTTCGACCAGGTCTTGTATTGATTATGGGCAACGCAGTCCACATAGTCCGACAGGTTCGGGTGGCAGATATTTTCCATGCCGATCTCCTGACCCTGATAGATAAACGGTGTACCCTTGAGCAGCATATAGGAAACAGCCAGCATTTTGCCGCTTTCTGTGCGATATTTCGTACTTCCGTAGCGGTTGATTATTCTCGGGTGATCGTGGTTTTCAATATACAGAGCATTCCAGCCGCGACCATCAAGGGCATTCTGCCATTTGCTGATAGCCTTCTTATAGCGTGTCAGCTTGAATTTGCGCGGCATATACTCTGTAAACAGACAGTTGGCGTTCATATGCTCAAAGGTGAACATCATATCCAGTACCTTATCAGGTCCGTCAGATATCATTCGCACTGCGTCCTTTAATGGCAGCATGGGTGCTTCTCCCACGACAAAGCAATCGTAATTATCAAGGACCTCGTGTCTGAATTCTGCAAGATATTCCTCAAGATGAGGGCCGGGGTTATACATATGCATTCCCCTTGGGATGCCGAGGAAATCACTTAGAAGACCTTCGGGCTTGGAGATATAAGTGATAACGTCTTCT
>JAZSNZ010000178.1:0-3090 GCA_045536645.1 Acutalibacteraceae bacterium | reverse complement strand
TATCAGACTTCGAAAAGGTACTATGGGACAGCCTGAAGAAAGCGGCGGAATGTCAGTTATTACAGGACGAGCACCTGTTATTCTTATGAACGGCTATGCCGCTGAGGTTGCAGCATACACAGGCGGCAGAGGCAGGATATTTTTTGAGTCAGGCGGTTATGATGAATGTCACGACAGTGAAAAAGTCATATGCGATATCTGCTATCAGCCTGAGGCCGACATGGACAATCCTCCCGATTCCGTATTCTGCGCTCACGGTGCAGGCTTTGTTGTAAAATGGGACAAGGTGCCTGAGTACATGCACCTTGAAAGCTGTCTTAAAAAGAACAAGGGCAGTGCTCCCTATGTTGGACACCGCACCTATAACATAGACGAAAAAGAGCTTCAGGCCATAATGGAGCGAGAGTTCGGCAAGTCGGCAAAATATGACCTCTACCGTCCTGTTCAGAGAGCAGAAATAAAGGCTAAGGAATTTGAGCTTCCCGAGCCGAGAAAACAGTATGTTATAGTTGACGGCTACAATGTCATTTTTGCATGGGATGATCTTAAAAGTCTTGCAGATGACAGTCTTGATGCTGCCCGTGACAGGCTGATGAATATTCTGTGCAATTACAGTGCGTTTACAAAGATCAACGTTATACTTGTCTTTGATGCTTATCGTGTTCCCGGCGGCAAGGGGGCAAGATTCGATTTTCACAATATCCATGTCGCCTACACAAAGGAAAACGAGCTTGGCGACAATTATATAGAAAAGCTGGTCGCGGAAATAGGCAAAAATGAATATGTCCGTGTTGTCACCTCTGACCGCATGATACAGCTTTCTGCCATCCGCTCGGGAGTGCTTCGCACTTCCTCTGCGGAGTTTGAACGTGAGGTAGATGCTGTTCATGCAAAGATCGCCGAGACCCTTGACGAGATGAAGAACAACGCACCGAAAACAACACTTTCCGATGTGTCGAATCTTAAAAATGAGCCGTAATATCTTATTTATTTTCTTCGCATCTTTACATTTTAAAAAGATTGTGATATAATTAACAAAAATCATTGCTGACACGAAAGGGCCTTGCCCTGACGTATAAGGGTGTATAATTTCTGCTGTACGTTTTTTCGTGCGGTCTTATGATTTTATGCTCCCGAATTTTCGGGAGCTTTTTGTTTTAAGAAGGAGAATTTTATGGATAACCGAATTGCTCTGCTTGGAATAATTATCGAACAGCCTGACTCGGTGGAACCTCTCAACGCAATTCTTCACGAATACAATGAGTACGTTGTGGGCAGAATGGGTCTTCCCTACAGACAGCGCGGGGTCAGCATTATCAGCATTGTTCTCGATGCTCCAACCGATGTTGTAAGCGCCCTTTCGGGTAAGGTGGGTATGCTCAGCGGTGTTACTGCAAAGGCTGTCTACTCAAAAATGCCGGAGGGTTCAAAATGATTCGGCTTATCGAAAAATTAGAGCGTGAAAGAACGCTGTCACAGGAAGAATTTGCTCTTCTAATCGACAACAGAAATGATGAGCTGGCGAACCTACTCTTTGAAAAGGCAGTAAAGGCCCGCAAAGTTTACTACGGAAATGATATTTATATCCGAGGACTTATAGAGTTTACAAACTACTGTAAAAACGACTGCTACTACTGCGGAATACGCCGCTCGAACAGGACGGTCGAAAGATACAGGTTAAGCCCCGAGGATATTCTTCTCTGCTGTGCGGAAGGGTACGCACTTGGCTACCGCACCTTTGTACTGCAGGGGGGCGAAGACCCCTGGTACACGCCCGAGCGGATAGAAGGCATTATCAGCGCCATAAAGAAAAATCACCCCGACTGTGCTGTTACGCTGTCTTTCGGGGAACACCCGAAAGAGGTTTATAAAAAATGGTTTGATGCAGGCGCTGACCGCTATCTTTTAAGGCATGAAACAGCAGACGACTGTCATTATTCCATGCTCCACCCTGCCGAGCTGACGCTCAAAAACAGAAAAAGATGCCTTTACGACTTAAAGGAAATAGGCTATCAGGTCGGCTGCGGATTTATGGTGGGTTCTCCTTACCAGACTACTGAGCATATAGTAAAAGACCTTCTCTTTATAAGAGAGTTTGAGCCTGATATGGTTGGCATCGGCCCATTTATTCCCCATCACGCAACACCGTTCAAGGACGAAAAAAGAGGCTCTCTTGAGCTGACTTTATACTTACTCGCAATCGTTCGTCTCATGCTCCCCAATGTCCTGCTGCCTGCAACCACTGCCCTTGGCTCCATTGACCCGCAGGGACGTGAAAAGGGAATACTGGCAGGAGCAAATGTATGCATGCCGAATTTATCACCCGAAAATGTTCGAAAAAACTACTCACTTTACGACAACAAGCTTTCCACAGGCGCCGAGGCCGCCCAGAAAACAGGCGACCTTACACTGCGTATGGAGGCTATAGGATACAGGATAGTCACTTCACGTGGCGACCACAAAGAATTATGAGAAAGAGGGAAATAAATATGTATGATCCGAAATCCATGAAAGCGGAAGAATTTATAAGCCATGAGGAAATACTTGACACTCTTACTTATGCTGATGAGCACAAGACAGATGCCGAGCTTATCGACTCTATTCTTGAAAAGGCAAGAGAACGCAAGGGGCTATCTCACAGAGAGGCTTCTGTACTGCTTGCCTGCGAGATAGAAGAGAAGAACCAGGAAATATACGCTCTCGCAGAGCAGATAAAGAAGGATTTCTACGGCAACAGAATCGTTATGTTCGCACCGCTCTATCTCTCCAACTACTGCGTAAACGGCTGTCTCTACTGCCCCTATCACTATAAGAACAAGCACATCGCAAGAAAAAAGCTTACTCAGGAAGAGATAAAGGCAGAGGTCATCGCCCTTCAGGATATGGGACACAAGCGCCTTGCCCTTGAGGCAGGTGAAGATCCTGTAAATAATCCTATCGAATATATACTTGAATCCATAAAGACTATATACTCCATAAAGCACAGAAACGGTGCTATCCGCAGAGTCAACGTAAATATTGCGGCTACAACTGTTGAAAATTACCGCAAGCTCAAGGACGCAGGCATCGGCACCTACATACTCTTCCAGG
>JAZSNZ010000047.1:0-2824 GCA_045536645.1 Acutalibacteraceae bacterium | reverse complement strand
AGTCTCCTGTTACAAAGCGTGCCCTTGTAATAGGCGGCGGCATTGCAGGTATTCAGACAGCCCTTGACATTGCCGATGCAGGCTTCCCTGTTGACATAGTTGAAACCAAGCCGACTATAGGCGGAAAGATGGCACAGCTTGACAAGACCTTCCCCACTCTCGACTGTGCTGCCTGTATTCTCACCCCGAAAATGGTGGACGCGGCACAGAATGAGAATATCCGTATATTCTCTTATTCTGAAGTCACCGATGTAAAGGGCTTTGTCGGTAATTTCGATGTAACCATAAAGAAAAAGGCTCGCTACGTAAAGGAAGACATCTGCACAGGCTGCGGTCTCTGCACGGAGAAATGTCCTCAGAAAAAGGTACCCAATGAATTCAATCTTGGCATGGATAACCGCCGGGCGATTTATATCCCCTTTGCTCAGGCAGTACCCAAAATCGCCACCATTGATGCAGATTACTGCACCATGCTCAAAACAGGCAAGTGCGGTATGTGTGCAAAGGTCTGCACCGCAGGTGCAATAGACTATAACGCAAAGGACGAGTATATCGAGGAAAAATACGGTGCAATCGTCGTTGCCACAGGCTTTGATCCCATTTCAATGGATAAATTCGATGAGTTTGCCTACAGCCAGTCAAAGGACGTTATCACCTCTCTTGAGTTTGAGCGTCTTACCAACGCCGCAGGCCCCACCGCAGGAAAACTTCTCAGACCTTCCGACGGTGAGCATCCCCACACTATCGTATTTGTCCAGTGCGTCGGCTCAAGGTGCGATGCCTGTGCCGAAAAAGGCAAGGAATACTGCTCAAAGATATGCTGTATGTACACAGCGAAGCACGCAATGCTGACAAGAGACAAATACCCCGACACTGAGGTTTATGTGTTCTACATAGATGTCCGTACTCCCGGCAAGAACTTTGATGAGTTCTATCGCCGTGCTGTTGAGGAATACGGCGTTCATTACATAAAGGGCATGGTGGGAAAGGTCTCTCCCGAGGGAAATAAGCTTAAGGTGCAGGCCTCTGACCTTATCGCAGGCAGACAGCTTCATATCGATGCTGACCTTGTTGTTCTCGCCGCCGCTATCGAACCCGATAAATCAGCACGTTCCCTTGCCACAATGCTGACAGCAAGCATGGACACAAACGATTTCTTCACCGAAGCTCACCCCAAGCTTCGCCCTGTTGAAAGCCCCACCGCAGGTGTATTTCTTTCGGGCACCTGTCAGGGACCGAAGGATATTCCCGAAACAGTATCTCAGGCAGGTGCAGCCGCATCGAAGGTCATCGATCTTTTGTATAAGAATAAACTAACAGGCAACCCCTGCGTTGCTCATTCCGATGAACTTATGTGCAACGGCTGTTCCTCCTGTGAGCGTGTATGCCCCTACGGTGCAATAACCTATCAGAACAAGGAATTTAAAATGCCCGACAAAACTGTTAAGATTCGCCGTATCGCTTCGGTAAATGAAGCAGTATGTCAGGGCTGCGGTGCCTGTACGGTCGCCTGCCCCTCAGGTGCAATGGACCTCAAGGGCTTCAAGAATTTACAGATCATGGCGGAGGTGGATGCAATATGCAAGTAAACGGTTTTAAGCCTACAATCGTGGCTTTCTGCTGTAACTGGTGTTCCTATGCAGGTGCAGACCTCGCCGGCAGCAACAGACTCTCTTATCCTGCAGAGGTAAAAATTATCCGCGTACCCTGCTCCTGCCGTGTAAACCCCATGTTTATACTCCGTGCTTTTCAGCGAGGTGCTGACGGCGTTATAATCTGCGGCTGTCACCCCGGCGACTGTCACTACACTTCAGGCAACTATTTTGCCCGCAGACGCATGACTCTGCTTTTCTCCATGCTCGATTATCTTGGCATAGAGCGTGAACGCACACGTCTTGAATGGGTATCGGCAGCGGAAGGTGCAAAGTTCGCAGCCACTATGAACGACTTTGTTGAAAAAGTCACTGCCCTTGGCGAAAACAAAAGACTGGAGGATTTACGATGCAAAAAATAAACCGTGACACACTCGTAAACAAAGCCTCCGAGCTTTTAGACAACGGCACTGTTGACCGTGTTCTCGGCTGGAAGTGCGGCGAATTTGATTATGATATCACTCCCGGTGTCTTTACAGATACAAAGGAACTTGACGAATTTGTATGGAATGATTTCTGCGGTGCAAACCTTTCAAAGTATCTTCTGGCTGAAACTGCAAAGACAGAAAAAAAGGTACTCATTTTTCTCAAGCCCTGCGATACCTACAGTTTCAATCAGCTTCTTACCGAACACCGTTTTGACCGTGAGAAGGTTTATGCCGTTGCTCTGCCCTGCGAGGGTATGATAACAGGTGCTGAAATAAAAAAGCGTGTCGAGGGAATTTCATCTGTCTCTGACAATGGCGAAACTGTAACTGTCAGCACACTCTTTGACGGGGATATTGATTTCCCCCGCTCTGATCTGCTTCCCGACAGATGCAGAAACTGCAAATCAAAGAAGTGTGTTGCTTACGATGAGCTGCTGGGCGAAAACGGCGATGTTGTTGACAGTGCACGTTTTGACGAGGTCGCCAAAATCGAAGCCATGACCGCCGATGAGCGATTCTCTTTCTGGCAGGGCGAGCTTTCACGCTGTATAAGATGCAATGCCTGCCGTGATGTCTGTCCTGCATGCACCTGCGAAAAGTGTGTGTTCGACAACCCCTCTTCGGGCATTGAGAGCAAGGCCCCCTCTGACAGCTTCGAGGAAAAGATGTTCCACATAATCCGAGCCTTCCACGTTGCAGGCCGCTGCACAGACTGCGGAGAATGCTCACGTGTCTGTCCTCAGA
>JAZSNZ010000209.1:0-7846 GCA_045536645.1 Acutalibacteraceae bacterium | reverse complement strand
CATGGCTACGATCCGACTTGGTTGACTTCTTTTCGCTTCTGGGAAGCTCGCCTATCTCAACAGGCTTTACATCTACCATAATGCCGATCTTATACTTGAATCTCTCCTGTATCTCGCTCTGGAGCATGTACTTGTTTGCGCCCTCTGTATGCTCAACAAACAGTGTGCAGATATCCTTGCCGTTTACATGGTCGAGCATGAACTGGTATTCGCTGGAGGCACCCTCGATACCTGCAAGAAGCTCTTCGATCTGGCTGGGGAAGATATTTACGCCCTTTACCTTTACCATGTCGTCAGTTCTGCCGAGAATGGTGTCAATTCTCGGGTACTTGCTGCCGCAGGGGCATTCACCGGGGATTATTCTTGTAAGGTCATGGGTGCGGTAACGGATAAGGGGTGCGCCCTGCTTGCGAAGAGTAGTAATAACAAGCTCACCGATCTCGCCGTCAGGCAGGTTCTCGCCTGTCTTGGGGTCGACAATTTCGAAATAAAGGAAATCGTCCCAGAAGTGCATTCCGCACTCATGCTCACAGGATACGCCAATACCGGGGCCGTAAACCTCAGTCAGGCCGTAGATGTCGAAAAGCTGAACGCCAAGCTCGTCGGCTATCCTCTTTCTCATCTTTTCGCCCCAGCGCTCAGAACCGATAACACCCTTCTTAAGATGAATCTTATCCTTTATGCCTCTCTTTGCGATCTCCTCAGCAAGGAGAAGTGCATAGGAAGAGGTTGCGCAGAGGACGGTGGACTTTAAGTCCATCATCATTTTAAGCTGCTTTTCGGTGTTGCCCGGGCCCATTGGAACTGCCATTGCGCCGAGCTTTTCAGCACCTGCCTGGAAGCCTATGCCTGCTGTCCAGAGTCCGTAGCCGGGGGTGATATGTATTCTGTCCTTGCTTGTAATGCCTGCTGTTGCATAGCATCTTGCAAACATCTCCGCCCAGTCTGCAACATCCTGTGCGGTATAGGGGATTATTACAGGAATACCTGTTGTGCCTGATGAAGAATGGATTCGGACGATTTCTTCTTCGGGTACTGCGGCAAGTCCCAGGGGATATGCCTCGCGAAGGTCGCCCTTCCATGTGAAGGGAAGCTTCTGGAAATCCTCCTGAGAATTGATGTTTACATCGTAGCCCTCCAGCTTGTTCTTATAGAAGCAGTCAATGCTGGTCAGGTGCTTTAATTGCTCTTTGATTATGGAAAGCTGAGTATCTGTCATTTTCATAATTTTTACTCCTTATACAGCCTCTACGGCTCTGAGATTGAGCTCCACAAACTTTTCGGGAAGCATTTTTGTTATTGCACTCTTAAATTCTTCTTCCGTAATCCCAAGAGCTCCGCTCTTTACTGCCGCTGCAAGAAGCACGGTATTGAGTACCTTTGCACTGCCGCATTTTCCGCAGACTTCGTCTCCGTCAATAACAAGCACATTCTGTGCCTTGTTTTTAAGAAATTCCATTTCGGAAACGCCGTCGTAATCAGAACCGCTGAGCGAAGCAGTTACAGGCTTTACGGCTTTTTTATTTACTATTACCGTACCGCCGTTTTTAAGATAGTCTATACATCTGACAGCCTCGGCAGGCTCAAAGGCAATTATAACATCTGCACCGTTTTTTGGAATCATGGGAGATGCTATCTTCTCCCCCGCCCTCATGTGAGACACCACGCAGCCGCCGCGCTGAGCCATTCCGATGGTCTCGGCAGTGCGGACATTAAGTCCCTTTTCCATAAAGATGAAAGCAAGAAGACGAGAAGCGAGAACAGTACCCTGACCGCCTACTCCACAAAGTAAAATATCGGTCTTCATGATTATTCTCCTTTCTCTATGGCGTTGGTGGGACATATCTGAGCGCAGAGATCACAGCCTCGACAGAGAGATGCTTCTATTTGCACCTTGCCGTCATTTACTGCTATTGCAGGACAGCCAAGCTCTCTTATGCACATTTTGCAGTTTACGCATTTATCGTGGTTCACTGTATAAGGTGCATTGCCCTTGCTGACTGCGATACAGGGTGCACGGAGAATCAGCGCACGCACGCCCTTTTTATCCATTGCAGTCTTTACCGCATCAACCGTTGCCTTATGGTCAAAGGGATTTACAGTCTCAACATACTCAACGCCCATTCCGCGAAGGACATTTTCAATGCTTACCTTTTCGGAAATACTGCCCATCATGGTCTTACCTGTACCCGGGTGGGGCTGCTGACCTGTCATTGCAGTGGTTGAGTTATCGAGTACGATAAGTACGATATCGGTCTGATTATATACGGCATTTACAACGCCTGTCATGCCTGAGGCAAAGAAGGTTGAATCGCCTATAAAGGAGAAGTTCACTGCATCGGGTTCTATTCTGTGCAGACCCTGTGCTATGGTGACATCAGCGCCCATGCAAAGGCAGGTGTCAACCATGTCAAGGGGCTGAGCGTTGCCCAGAGTATAGCAGCCTATGTCGCCGCTGAATACCGCTTTCTTACCCTTTGCCGCTTTCTTTACAGCATAGAAGGAGGCTCTGTGAGGACAGCCTGCACACAGCACAGGGGGACGCACGGGAAGTGCGGGAAGCTGCTCGCCCTCTTTTGCTCCCTCGGTCAGTCCGAAGCACTTGTTAAGTACATTCTTTGCAGACTCTACAGTGTTTTCGCCTGCAGGGACATTATCCCCAGTCAGCTTGCCTCGTATCTTTACATTAAGTCCGTGCTTTCCGCAGAGGAACACAAGCTCCTTTTCGATGACAGGGTCGAGCTCTTCAAAAACGAGGACTTCATCAACACTGTCAAGGAACTCAAGCGCCAGCTTTTCAGGGAAAGGATGAGGAGTTGCCACTCTCAGCATGGAAGGTCTGTCTGTCACGCCGATAAGTGCTTCCTCGATATATGCATAGGATATGCCCCCTGTGGCAATACCCTTTCTGCTGCCCTTTTCGAATTTATTGAATCTGTATTCGGAAAGGGTTGTTTTCATTTCTTCATTGCGCTTTTCGATCTTTATATGATTTAAGTAAGAGGTTCTGGGGAAAATTACCCAGCGCATCGTATCCTTTATAAAGCCCTCGGGTGCAGGGTATGCTTTGGGAGCATCGTCGATTTCAACCGATGCACAGCCGTGGCATACACGAGTGGTCGGACGGAAAAGCACGGGAGTAGAATACTTTTCGGAATATTCAAAGGCGTCCTTCATCATTTCGTAGCATTCCTCGGGAGAGGACGGATCAAAGCAGGGAAGCTTTGAAAACTGCGCGAAATGGCGTGTATCCTGCTCTGTCTGGGAGGATATGGGACCGGGGTCGTCAGCGGAAACGATGACCATACCGCCCTTTACGCCAACATATGCAAGACTCATGAGAGGGTCAGAGGCAACATTAAGACCTACCTGCTTCATGGTGACAAGTGTACGTGCTCCTGCATATGATGCTCCTGCCGCCACCTCAAGGGCGGCCTTCTCATTTACTGACCATTCCACATATACGCTGCCGTCATTTCTTTTGGCAACGGTTTCCAGTATTTCAGTCGAAGGTGTTCCCGGATAACCTGAAACCAGCTTTACTCCCGCATGGAGTGCGCCAAGGGCTGCGGCTTCATTACCCATCAGAAATTGTTTGGACAAGGATTTCCCCTTCTTTCAGTAATTGCTATAATTATTGATTTTACTCCATCTTCCATCATCTTTCAATAGAATAAATCATTTTGATAATCAAATTTTCAATTTCCATTATTTCGCTCAAATTACTCTGTGATTTAAGCAAATAATAACGCTGAAATCAACGCTGAGCGCTGATTTTGCAAATTAATACGGAGGTACACATTTATGAAAAAGATTTTCTGCATATTGCTTGCAGTAATGCTTCTTTCTCTGTTCACCGCCTGCGGTTGCTCAACCAACGCTGATGTCGGCGGCAGCAACGGCGGAAATGCCGGCGAAAACGGCAGAATGTACGACGACGGTATAATCGACGGCGACAACGAAAGAACCAATGATGGTTCCATGCAGGGCGGTGCTTCTGCCGAGTTTGAGATCGGCGGCGGCAATGGCAACTCCGGCAATTCCGGTAACGGCGGCACCTCAAACGGAAGCAACGGCAACACCACTGCCAACGGTTCCGGCAGAAGAACTTCCTCAATCGACAAAGGCGAGCTTTCAAAGCTCGCCTCCCTGGTCGGGGCCAATGATTTTAAGGTGATAGAAACGCTGGGAGAAGGTGACCCTGAAATAGTCATCAGCGGCAATCTGACCGTTGTGAAAAACAGAACATATAATATGCCCGTTTTCGGCAACAGACAGACGGTAACCCTTTCTTACAGCAAGGAAGGTACTGTTGAGAACATCAGCTTCTCCCCCACATATGCTCCGATTCTATGGAGCATGAACATTACAAAAGAATACGGTACGGCAGACAAGATAAGCACAGACGGTCTTGACTACGACTACTACTCTGTCTGGCGCAGCAAAAAGGAAAAAATCGAACTTATCTGCTGGAATGACACTATGTCCATTCAGATAACCAAGGCTTAAGTCAATATACTATTACGCTGAGCAGTGCTGCTGACAGATTAAAAAGCGCCAGCGATGCTATGGGAGTCCAGACTGTATCTGTTTTCTGATAGCCCCAGCAGGCTAGCAGATGGACAGGAAGGCGGAAAGCAAAGAGGGCCAGTGAATATTCAACTCCGTCTCTCCAGAAAATGTCAAAGCCTGTAATCAGCAGTAAAAGCAGCGATACAACAATATATGCAAGCCACGGTTTTCTGCAGCATACAGGTGCAAATCCACCTGCATAAAACAGACCGCTGATAGTAACAGGAGATAAAACAGTCAGGCACAGTATCCCGAAAATAGGATTGCTGGCTACCATATAATCAGGGGAAATCAACACAGCAAATTCGCTCATAGGAAATATACTCAGCAAATTAAGCATATTTCCTGAAACAAACATGTAGGATGCTCCGCACATAAGTACTGCAGCTATCATCAACGCATAGGTGAGAAATACTGTCTTGATAAACTTTGCTGTTTTAATCTTTACTGTGAAAAATGAATCGGACAGATAACTTTTCATCATCATTGTTACCACGCCGAAGTTTATAAGATAGTATGCTATCTCTATCCACGTAAGAAGCTTATGATCGTCCCAGCTTCCCACCGCCAGAAGCGGCATTGCAAAAGGAAAAACCACAAATCCGAAAAGCCAGTAGGCAAATATTCCGAATACACTTCCGTTACTCGGACGATCCATCATGTTCGGAAAAAGTTTTTTCATTATTATCCCTTCCTCTTTTCATATTTTAAAACAGGATGCAGTATGACTGCATCCTGTTAGCCTTTACAGCATCAGAGCGAACCTTTCCATTTACCCCAGGACTTAGGCATCACAGGGCTTTCTGCCCATGTTACTTCTGATACATCAATAGTTTCGTTGGCTCTTACCTTTCTTGCGATAACAACGGTTCTGTAATCGCTGTGCTCATAAGAACAGGTGGAGAGAGTCAGCAGTTCATCATCGGTGGTCACTGCGATAGCACCTTCTGTATTGTAAACAGAATGAGCTCTGATATCGTTGATGAACGCCTGGAAGTTGAGGGGGTCCTCAAGGGCACTGCCCAGTTTCATGAAGTTGAAGGACGGTGAGCCGTTATTTTCCTTTGCATCGATTTTCAAAACAGCAAATATTACCCACTGACCTTCTTCGTAGATGGTATCAAAGGAGAATACAGGGTTTGATTTATAGAAATTGATATCATCGTACTTGAGGAGGTTGTTGAACATCAGACCACTTCTCATGTGATGTCCGTAAATAACGGTATTAGGCTGCTTTTTGCCGTACTCAATATTCAGTCTGAAGTCTCCGAATATCGCGCCATTTCTGTTCTTGTCACCCTTGAAATCGTGCTTGAGGTAGTAATCGTTATTCTTTCCGTCCTTGTCCTGAACAACAATATAATCGATATCAGTATTGGGAACTGTTATCCATCCTATGGTATCGGGATATTTATCCACAATCTCAGAGAATGCAAGCAGTCTGTTTTCAGAATCTCGCTGAACCTCTTCCTTCTGAACGGTTACACCACTCCATATTCCATTTTCGGAAGACTCAACTTCCTTGGATTCATAGAACTGTGAAACTCCCTGCAGATCCTTTTCAGAAGCTCTGTCCTGCATCTCTCTGTTGAGAAGATATCCGCCTGAGCCGAGGAAGCCTGCCAGTGCGATAATAAACACAATTGTTCTGAGCACATCGCCAAAGCTTCTCTTCTGCTTCTGTCTGCCGCCGGAATAAGGTGTGCCTGATGACCTTCTCCTTCTTGCAGCACCTTTATAGGTCACGGCTCCGGGATTGTCAAGGTAAACATCCTTGAAATTGTCCGCGAGAACTTCATAACCGGGCATGAGGTTCGGAAGAGTATCTACATAGATTCGCACAAGGTTCAGTGCATGGGATGCGGCAACCTGACGGACATAGTCACGATCCATACCGGGCTTCTGGATAAGCACCTTCTTGACCCATACTCTCTCCTTGTCGGCAAGAGCTATGAATACAAGTCCTACCGGACGCTGGGGAGTACCGCCGCCGGGACCTGCAATACCTGTTGTGGAAACAGCAAGTGAGCTGCCTGCAAGTCTTCTTGCACCGACTGCCATTGCAGCAGCAGCTTCAGGGGAAACTGCGCCGAACTTCTGGATAACGGCGTTGGAAACACCGAGCATGTCTGACTTCTTGTTGCTTGAATAGGTGGCTGCACCCATTTCGAAAACCTTGGATGCGCCCGAAATATCTGTGATTCGCTTTGAAATGATACCTGCAGTACAGCTTTCTGCAGTGGACAGGGTCATTCCCTTTTCCATCAGCTTCTGAACAACAACCTGTTCAAGTCCGCTTACGTTCATGCCGTATGCGTCAGTGCCGAATATCTGAAGGATCTCTCTGATAAGGGGAGCTGCAAGATCCCTTGCCGCTTCCTCTGTATCTGTTTTGGATGTTACTCGTATCTGTACCTCACCTGTGTTTTCAATACAGGTTATGGTCGGGTTGCGGCTGTCCTTGAGATAACCCAGTCTTTCCTCAACTTCATGGACAGAAATACCCATTGAGAAGATGCTTATGGTCTGTGAGAAAACCGCACCGTCAGTCAGCTGCTTGAGGTACTGAATAACATAGCTTCGTACCATGGGCACGAGCTCAACAGTGGAGCTGGGCAGCATAACGATGCACTGCTTGCTGCTTCTGATAGCACAGCCTGGACACATGCCGCTGTCGTTTCTGAAAACAACGGAGCCTGCAGGCATATCCGCCATCGACATTATAATGTCATTTGCGTCAATACCGTTCTGCTGGCAGTATTCGATTATGCGCTTTTCACTCTTGTCATGCCTTACCATCTGCAGACCCAGTGCATCACACACTGTCTGCTTGGTGATATCCTCTGCATTGGGACCCATACCGCCGACAAGAAGAATAACGTCGCTTCGTGTCAGTGCTATACTCAGCAGATCACTGAGTCGGTCGGGGTCAAAACCCGCTGTGTTCTGGCAATAGATATTAACATCTATATTTGCCAGTTCCTTGACAAGGAAAGTCTGATTACTGTTGATCTGATCGCCTATGAGCAGTTCTGTACCGATGTTAATAAGTTCCGCATTCATTCAGCCGATCCCTCCTTTTCGCTTTCACACCGCTTGTTTCAGTCCATATCGGATGTTATCCACATTATCCTGCTGTTTTTTCGGGCTGTGGTCATCATTTCGTCTATGTCCAGCTGCCGCTCTGCCTCAAGTACATTTTTAAGCACAGGTCTTGTCTTCGGATGCTTGGGTGTAAACACCGTGCAGCAAGTCGGAGGCCAAGCGGTCTTAG
>JAZSNZ010000260.1:0-1937 GCA_045536645.1 Acutalibacteraceae bacterium | reverse complement strand
TAAGACCAGGTGATGAGCTTATCCGCAGTCAGGGTGGTCTCCATAAATTTATGACCTGGGACAAGCCTATTCTTACAGATAGCGGTGGATTTCAGATTTTCTCCCTTGCAGGACTTCGAAAGATCACTGAAGATGGTGTAACTTTTAATTCTCATGTTGACGGTCGCCGTATTTTTATGGGTCCTGAGGAGAGTATGCGTATCCAGTCCAATCTTGGCTCTGATATTGCTATGGCATTTGATGAGTGTATTAAGATACCTTCCCCTCATAATTATGTAAAAGATTCATGCGAAAGAACTTTACGCTGGCTTATTCGCTGCAAGAATGAGCTTGATCGTCTTAACAGTCTTGAAGGTACAGTCAACCCCGGACAGGTGCTTTTCGGCATCAATCAGGGTGCAACTTTCCCTGATCTCCGTGTTTGGCACATGAAGGAGATCGCTGGTCTTGATCTGCCCGGTTATGCCATAGGTGGATTAGCAGTGGGGGAAAGTACCGAAGAAATGTACGATACTATTGATGTAGTGGAGGAACATATGCCTAAGGACAAGCCTCGCTACCTGATGGGTGTTGGTACACCGTCCAATCTCATCGAGGCGGTCTACCGTGGTATCGACTTCTTTGACTGCGTAATGCCGGCTCGTAACGGTCGTCATGGTCATCTGTTTACATGGAATGGCATTATCAATATCAATAATGAGAAGTATGCCCGTGATGAACGTCCTATTGATCCTGAATGTGATTGTCCAGTTTGCAGCCGTTTCTCCAGAGCTTATGTACGCCACCTTATGAAGAGTGGTGAAATGCTGGCTATGCGCCTTGCTGTTATGCACAATCTCTATTTCTATAACCGACTTATGGAGCGTATCAGAGAAGCTCTTGATAATCATGAATTTGGCGAATTCAGACAGAAATATTCTGAATTACTCAGAAAACGCATATAATGCCTTGCATTTTCTAAAAATTGTAGTATAATAACAACATTATGAATTTTTGGAGGAAGATTTACCCATGCAGAATATGACCGGAACTTTAATTTATATTGTACTTCTTTTTGCAATTATGTATTTTCTCATCATGCGCCCAGAAAAGAAGAGAAAAAAGAAGCAGGAAGAAATGCGTAACGCCCTTAAGATCGGTGATGTTATCACAACTATCGGCGGCATTATCGGCACAATCGTTGAACTGACTGACGATGCTATTGTTATCGAAACAAGTGAAGACAGAGTTCGTATGCAGATCGCTCGTTGGGCTATCGGCAACATCGGCCAGGCAACAACCGAAGGCAAGTAAGATAATAATAACTGTAATTTTAAACACTCTCCCGTAATAAGCTGTACAAACAAGCTTTTGGGAGGGTGTTTTTTATGACTAAGACTGAAAATAGAAAAAAGACAACAGCTATAGGGATGAAGCCTGTGGGGGCAGGAACGTTCCTCGGAGTAATCGTGGCGGCACTTGTGTTGTTTGTAGGTGCTGTGCTGATATCCGGTGAGAAGGTGCCTGAAAGCTTTCGAGGAGTGATTGTTCCTGTCTCAGCGTTACTCGGGGCGTTTATCGGCGGCCTTTTTGCGGCAAAGAAAAATAAAGGTTCTTTTGTTTTTACGGGAATGATTGTGGGATCAGTGCTGTTTTGCATAAGGATGATAGCTTCTGCATTCAGTGCAGACGGGAGTTTTTTTGATATCTCAACCGTCAGTATGCTGATTTTCCTTCTTGCCGGAGGATTTTTCGGCGGTTTGATGGCAGGAAAAAAGCGTCATAAACGGAAAAAGTGATATTGAAAGAAATAGTAATTATTTTGCCGGTAGACATAATACGGATGAGAAAACCGACATATAGTGCGAGGTACTATGCAGCAGCGCAAAATATAGTCAGCAAGTGATATTGAGGCGAATAATAAATTGAAAATGAAAGTGATTTACATAATGCAGTAG
>JAZSNZ010000051.1:0-6502 GCA_045536645.1 Acutalibacteraceae bacterium | reverse complement strand
TCGTCATCGACACTCTGTTTGAAGCCTTCGACGGAATAAAGATAGCTCTTATAAGCGATCTGCATCAAATGGAGTTCGGTGAGTACAATCAGACTCTCGCCAAAAAGATAAAGCTGGAGAATCCCGATTATATCTTCTTTGCAGGAGACATGGGCGATTCAAACAGCTACAGCGTTGATGCCTTCTACGACCTGATGGATTCACTGGGTGATGATATCCCTCTTATCTGTGTGCCCGGCAACCACGACCTTCGTCTGGGCGGCGGCAAGGTTCACAAGAATGTGGTTGATGAAATGACAGCCTCCGGCGCTGTTCTTCTCAACAACACCTGCGCTCAGATGGCGCTCGATGACGAGAAGATCTACGTATACGGTTTCTGCCCTCCTCTCAAAAAGGAAGAGGACGTGGACATAAAGAGATGGGGCTTTGAGGATCTCAAGGAAGGCGACCTTGAGAAGAAGCTTGGCAAATGCCCCACCGATGCTCCCGTTATTCTGCTGACTCACGACCCCATGCCCTTTGAGCACTATGCAAAATGGGGTGCTTCACTTACCCTGTGCGGACATATGCACGGCGGCGTGCTGCGTCTGCCCTTCCTCGGTGGTGCTGTAGGTCCCAACGCCCAGCTTTTCCCGAAATATACAGCAGGCGAATATGAAATCGACGGCAAAAAGCTGTTTGTTACAAGGGGTCTCGGTAACGATTATTTCTTCCGTTTCGGCAATGCCCCCGAAATAGCGCTGCTTACCATCACACGCAAACCACTGGAGCAGGAAAAACAGCTTCCGCTGGCACTGCGTGACGACAATGCACTTGGTATTTCCGACGAGGTTGCAGCCCTTACAGCAAGAAACGAGCTCCATGGCCAGACAGAATCTGACAATCCTTTCACCGCTTTTGTAAATACCTTAAAACGCGGCTGGGAATGGTGCAAGAGCGAAGCCAAGTCTCTGTGGTCTCTGCTCCACGAGCGTACCGATGAACTGCGCGACAGGATAGATAAGAAGCGCGGCGTGGAAAAGAACGTCTACGCAAAGCGTGCAGATGAGAAAAAAGAGAAGTACACCTACCTTTCCCCCAAAAACAGAGCAAAGGAAAATGTGCGAAATGTCCGCGAGGGCGGTGAACGCAAGGTCACTGTTGCTCAGGATAAGAAAAAATCAGACGGCGGCAATAAAAAGAAGAATAAAAAATAAAGGGCTGAAATCAGCCCTTTATTTTTTATTCGGTGTACTCTATATATGGAATTTTGCACCAGTGAGTCCATGCTCTCTCTTCGACCCTTGTTTTCTTCATGCCGTCTTCTGTGCCCATGGCGTCTATGACCCAGCCGTCACCGATGTACACTCCGATATGCCCCTTTGCCCATACAGCAAGCCCGGGAATATCGGGAATGGTTCCGATTTCTCCCTTTTCTTCCGCTTCGTCAAACAGGCGGTCGGCGCCTACATCGGGCATTCCGTTTGAGCAGTAGACAAAGCCGCCGTCATTGTCATACCAGCCGTATCCCTTTATAAGTCCTATGCAGTCGGTAACTCGCCTGCCAACGTAGTTATCCCTGATAAACTGCTTGCTTTCTCCTACCGCCGCAGGGTACTGCTTTGCCTTTTCTTCGAGCAGGCTGTAGGTAAGCTCACCGCCCCATGTGCCGTAAACATAGCCCCAGTCGTTTTCATAGGCGTTTTCTGCCCACAGTACAAGGTCTTTACTGTTCTTTGTCTTCGCATCGATAAAGTCAGAGGCCTTCATCAGAGGCTCAGGGGCTTCTCTTCCCATCTCCCCCAATTTACTGCTCACCGTTTTCCAGCCGCTGCACACCGTACACACTGTAAATATTCCGAAAACAAGTATCAGCACAAGCACCGCTATCTCTGTTATCAATATTCTGTCCTTCTGTCTTTCGTACATAAAAAACACCTCACTTAGTCGTTGGGTAGATTCTACCAGCAGTGAGGTGTTTTTGTTTTAAGATATACAGTCGTATTTCTTACGATTTTCTTACATTTCAAGCGGAAGCACAACATGGAACTGCGTATATTCCGCTGTGCTGTCTGCTGTTATCTCTCCGCCGTGGAGAGTGACTATGTGCTTTGCTATGGCAAGCCCAAGCCCTGAGCCGCCCGAGCCGCTGTGACGGGCGCTGTCTGCCCTGAAGAACTTTTCAAAAAGCCTGTTTAAGCTCTGAGGGGGTATCATATCGCCCCTGTTGCGGCAGATTATCTCCGCTCTGTCCTCTGTCGCCCAAGCCGCCAGCACTATTTCGGTGTTTTCATAGCTGTAGCTGACTGCGTTGCGCAGGAGATTGTCAAATACCCTTGAGAGCTTGTCCGCGTCACCCGTCATCATAAGCTGTCTGGGCAGCTTCAGCTTTATCTTAAGATTCTTTTCTTCCAGCACAGGGTAAAATTCGTCCGCTATCTGCATGAGCATCATGGAAAGGTCTATCCTGTTGTGCTCAAGCTCCACAGACTGGAGATTGAATCTTGTAATATCAAAAAACTCGTTTATAAGCTGTTCAAGGCGGTATGCCTTGTCAAGGGTTATGGAGGTGTACTTCGCTCTCTGCTCGGTGGGAATATCTGGAGCTTCCTCAAGGAGGGTCAGATAGCCTATTACAGAAGAAAGAGGGGTTTTCAGGTCATGAGCAAGATAAACGACAAGGTCGTTCTTTCTCTGCTCTGCTTCCCTTGCAAGCTGTTCGTTCTGTATTATTGAAAAACGGATATTTCTAAGCTTTACGTCCATGTGGCTTAAGCGTGAGGGCAGGCGGGGCATATCCCCCTGCCTGTCGAGTATGCTGTCTGCGGCGGTGTAGACTCGGTCAAGATATGACGAGGCTCTGTATACGGAGATAAGCGACCAGAAAATAATCACTGCCACATAAGGCATGGTTATAAATATTCCTGCGTTGTTTCTGTCAAGGGTTATGCCGAACAGGCTCAGTATATCGTCGGCTATATAATAAATCTCATAATAAAGCTCGGTGATACCGAAAATTATCATCAGCAGACCCCAGTAAGCAACGGTGAACACAAGCATTCCGATAAGCGTTCTGCCGAAGATACTGCGCCTCATTCGGTATTGTTCCCGACGCTCTTCCTTCATCTCTCTGCGTTCCTGTGCCTGATCCTGCCTGTATTCTTTTATTTCCTGAAAGGTGTTTTCAAGCCAATCTGAAAAGCGGCTCACTGCATTTGTAAATCCTGCTTTCTTACTCATCTATCCTGTACCCCACTCCCCATACAGTCTTTATAAACTTCGGGTTTCTCTGTTTCTCGTGCAGTTTTTCTCTCATGCGGCGGATATGCACCATAACGGTATTGTTGCTGTCAAGGTATTTTTCGCCCCATACCTTTTCGAATATCTCCTCAGAAGACACCACCCGTCCTGCGTTTTCGCACAGAAGCCACAGAATTTTAAACTCTATGGGGGTCAGGGGTATCTCTTCCCCGAAAAGGGTACACTGGTGATTATCATAATTGACTATCAGGCCTCGGCTGTCATAAACCTTTGCCTGAGTCTGTGCAGGGCTGTTATACCGTGTGTAGCGGCGAAGCTGTGCCTTTACCCTTGCCACTACCTCAAGAGGGTTGAAGGGCTTTGTTATGTAGTCGTCTGCACCGATGGCAAGTCCGTTTATCTTGTCGATGTCCTCCACCCTCGCTGTCAGCATTATTACAGGGTAGGTGTGCTTTTCTCTTATCTTTCTGCATATGGAAAAGCCGTCGGTATCGGGAAGCATGACGTCAAGCAGTGCAAGGTCAAGGTTTTCCTCCTCTATGCACCGCAGTGCCGATGCGGAATCGTAGAATTTATGCACGTTGTAGCCTTCGCCTGAGAGATATATCTCCATCAGGTCGGCTATCTCCTTTTCGTCGTCTACGATAAGTATGTTTTCTGCCATTGCCCGAACTCCCTTCCTTGCGTGCTTTTTCTATTTTAAAACATATCCATATGTTATTCAAGAAAATAAAATTTACAAAATTTCTCAAAAACTACTTGACCTGTCGTAGTAGTTGTGCTATTATGCAGTTACTACGACAGACGTAGTACGATAGACGTAGGTAAGGAGGGATTGAAAATTGATAAGCAGTGATGTTATAAGAGGGTATAATGACACCATCATTCTGTGTCTGCTCCATGAGGGGGATTCATACGGATATGAAATCTCCAAAAAGATAACGGAAATTTCAGAAGGAAAATATGTAATAAAGGAAACAACTCTTTATTCCGCCTTTACAAGGCTTGAAAAGGGCGGCTGTATTGAGTCCTATTCGGGCGGCGATGTTTCGGGCGGCAAAAAGCGCACCTACTACAGAATAACCGAGGCAGGTCGGCGCTATTACGCCGAAAAATGCGACGAATGGGAAATCACAAAGGAAGTAATCAACAAATTTATCAAGGAGAGAGTATAATGGAAACAATCAGAACCTACATCGACAACATGTTTGTATCACTGCCGAAAACCGAGCAGGTACAGAAAGCCAAGGACGGACTGCTGGAAATGATGGAAGACAAGTACAACGCGCTCAAGGCCGAGGGCAAGAGTGAAAACGAGGCGGTCGGTCACGTTATTTCTGAGTTCGGCAATATCGACGAGCTGACGAAAGAGCTCGGCATCGAGACAGAGCAGAACGAAGAAAAGAAAAGCCGCCCTGAGATAATCCTCAGCGACAGTGAGGTCGATGAGTTTATCGCTGTCAGAAGAAAGTGCTCTGTTGGTATAGGATTCGGCGTTATGATGGGAATACTTGCTCCTGCTGTGCTTATTCTGCTCAGGGCACTTTTTAAAAACGGCTTTGCAGGCTATGTCTTTACCGAGGCATTTACCACTGCTGTTCCCATCGCCGCCCTGGCTCTTTTTGTGGGCATCGGTCTTGCACTGCTTATAGTAAACGGCACAAAAATGAGCACATACGACAAGTTCGTGGACAGAAACCTTGTCCTTTCCGAAGAAAAGCACGCTCAGGTACAGAAGTCATTCAAGGGGTATATCCCGAAGTTTGCTGTTCTCATTTCCACAGGCTTTGCCTTTATCGTCGCAGGTATTGTTGAGATAATCATTCTCGGCGGCAGGGAAGGCATTTTAGGCTCTGCGGCTGTATCCATTCTTCTTGCGTGTATCGCATTGGGCGTATTCCTTTTCATTATCGCAGGTATCAGACATGCTACCAATATGCAGCTTCTGAACATGGACGTTGACGATGACGACGATGATGACGATGATGACGATGATGATGATTTTGACACAAGCACAAAGGCAGGCAGAATAGGCGAGGCTGTAAACTCCGCTCTGTGGACTGTAACACTCATTGTCTTCTTTGTATGGGGCTTTGTATATCACGGCTGGAGCATCTGCTGGATAGTCTTCCCCATTGCCGCTTTTATTTCAGGTACTATCAGCACCATTGCAAAGGCGGCAGGCTCGGGAGAGAAGAAATAATCAGTTCTTTTTCCTGCCGAAAAGCTCGTAAAGACCTATAAACAGGATATATCCGCCAAAGATTTTAGAAAGCCACTCACCGCCGATATATCCTGCCAGCAGGCAGCCGAGGATAGCTCCCGCAAAGCCTGCAAGAGACATCGGCACGGCGTACCGCCATTTTATAAGCTTTGCCTTTGAATGAAAATACAGAGCTACTGCGGCACAGGGCAGAAAAAACAGCAGGTTCATGCCCTGTGCCTGAGTCTGGGGAACTGCAGCAAAGAGGGTGAGGTAGATTATCAGCACTCCGCCGCCTCCGAGACCCAGTGCACCGATTGCTCCCGATAGAAGGCCTGCTATGCAGGCGATTATAAGCTCTGTCATCGCAGTATCAGCCGCAGGCCTGCCCAGACGGCAAAGGCTCCGAAGAGCTTACGAAGAAATGTGTCGGGGATTTTTCGAAGAAGAAGTGCGCCTATAAGTGCACCCACCGCACCTGCAGGCAGGTACGGCAGTGCATCCATGATGCTGACATCTCCTCGAAAAAGATAAATTGCGGCACTGAGGGCGCACATTGGGGATATCACCGCAATTGACGTTGCGTGGGCACTCTGTGGCTCTACGCCCTGAGATTTCAGGGCAGGTACTGCTATCATGCCGCCCCCTGAGCCTAAAAGTCCGTTTACAAATCCTGCACAGGCACCGAGAAAAAGAGGTTTTATTTTGGAACGCAAGAAAAACACCTCCGATTACGGATAGTGTTGACGGAAATTGTCATGATTATTCGAAGCGGTGTGGTTTTGCCTCGGTGCGAAATCCGGGAACGGGACGCCGAGGGCGTCATCCCCTACGGTGTGTGTTGGTTTATTTCGGTGTGGGAATTTTGCAATCGGGCGATTCGTGAATCGCCCCTACGGGGTATATTTATCCGCGGTGCGAAACCCGAAAAACTGGACATTGCAAAGCACCGTCCTCTACGGTGGTAATCGGAATTTTCGTTGTGTTGGTTTTTAATCGTAGGGACAATTCATGAATTGTCCGTTTTACCGCGGTGCGGAAATCTGAAAACGGGACGTT
>JAZSNZ010000253.1:0-1572 GCA_045536645.1 Acutalibacteraceae bacterium | reverse complement strand
CACTGTCTCAAACCCGACCTTTTCATACATTCTCACTGCGTAATTTTCTTTCTGCACCGCAAGGGAAGCCTTCTTATATCCCCTGTCCGAAAGCTCTGTGAGCATACGCTTCATCATCTCTGTCCCGATGCCATGCCCTCTGTATTCCTTATACAGTGATATGGCAAAGGAGGGTACGCTGTCCTCGATGTGTCCGTAGTCGTTCATGTCCCTTACCCACACAGCACCGACGACTTTCCCTACCGTCTCCGCCACAAAGCAGATGTCATGTTCCCTACTGCCGAAGTTTTCGACATAAACCTGAAGCTCAGGAGCTTTGATTATATCCCTTGGCGGCGGCACTTCACCCTCGGGAATGAATATAGCCTCATAGAGAAAATCGTCAAGCAACATGTATTCCTCCGATTTTATCGGTCTGATAATATATTCCATCTGTTTACCTCCAATTATTTTCTCAATCGGATATTTTCCCGCACATGACGATTCCTCCTTTTCTTATGATTATAATCCACTCATTCTTACAGTCAACAGCTATTGAAATTCTGAGCTTTTTACTGTATTATTAAAACGTGAAAACAGTAAGGAGGGTAAATATGAAAAAAACATTTCTTAAGCTTGCTTTTCTCGCTATGTGTATTCTTTTGATCTTATCTGTCACCGCCTGCAAGGGCTCTGCCCCCCAGGCCCCTGTGGCACCGCTCACCGAAAATGTATCCTCAGAGGTCGTAACCGAGCCTTCACCTGCCCCTGCACCCGGCGGAGAGGAAACCCCCGAGCCTGTTCCCACTCCCGAGCCTCCGACAGACCCTGTCCCCGATGACGATGCAAGCCCCGTTATCCAGTCTGCCGTCACCGACGACGAACATTTCAGAATATTTGACGATTTTCTCGTATTCGGCAATGACGAGATAGAGGACTATGTTTTGTGGTGCGATGTGGAAATGACTGATTTCTACATTACGAACATCTACTACGATGAGAACGGCTGGCTCTCTGACGGCAAGCACCTTTTCGATGCAAAGACCGTTCCTGTGGGCACTGCAATAAACTACCTGCGCATGGTTCCCGAGGGCTTCCCCACCGATGCTGTAATATACACCGCAAACGGTAAGACCTATATGTACGCTGTAGGCTACAACGGCAGAGACGGCGGTATCTCCTTTATGGAAATAGACAAGCTCACCGTTGACCCTGATTATGTGGCTCCTTCCTTTGACGAACCGGACACCTCCTCCGACGAGGTGCTTATCGAGGTCTACTGGGTCAGCGACAATCTTGATATCTTCGCTCTTGAATACACCATCGAAAGCGATTCCAAGTGGCACGTATGGAAGGCACTGAAAGCTCAGAACAAGCAGATTCCAACAAAGTGCAGTCTTAAAAGCGGCGAGATGGTCAAGGGCAGAAACGGCATTATGGAGCTGAATTTTTCGAAGGAATTTATGGATATTGGTTCAAGCATGAACGGCAGGGTAACCCTTCAGGCAATTGCCAATACCTATATTTCCGCCTACGACCTGCAGGCCGTACGCTTCATGGTCGAGGGTAAGTATCTTGAAAGTGCAATCTGCG
>JAZSNZ010000121.1:0-3250 GCA_045536645.1 Acutalibacteraceae bacterium | reverse complement strand
TGACAGATATGTATCCCTGTGCAGTAACACTGATGCGCCATTGCGAATCACAGAAAAGGGGTACCTGTTCTGTTTCTCCCCATTCATCTGTCAGCATACGTATGAAAATCCCATTGTCCCTGTGAAGCATTATCTGTGCATTCTCTATGGGGTCATTATTTTCTGCATTTTCCACTCTGAATCTGCACAGTGCTATCCTTCCTTCACACAGGGTACAGACCGTCGGATCGCTTTCGGTCTGTACCTTTTCTTCTTCCTCAGATTGATCTGCACTGATCTGTGATTGAGGTTCCTGCTTCGGCTCCGGGAGAGGCTCTGCGTATTCCTCCAAGGAAAAGTCGGGGACACTTTCTTCTTTTTCCTCAAGGTCTGCCTCGCTCCAGTCGGGCAAAGGCTCTTCTTTGCTCTCGTGTGCCGATGCTCTGCAGTGCATCTCCATCATCTCTCTGCGATATTTTTCGATTATGCTTTCATTCATGTCGTTTCACCCTGCCTTTCGTTAATTTGTATGCAAAATCTGAGATTTTCTCCTTTATAAATTATCTATTTCCTCGATTTACAAAGTGCCTGTCTGCGTGCTATAATTAGATGTATACTATCTGAGGATAAATAAAATATCTTTTGCATAAATGCTTATGTGTTTCGTTAACTATTTATATTGATATCAATACTCCGCGGGGGTGAGAAATATGACAGATATGGATATTCACAACTGGTGCAGAAATCCTGCTGTCTTTGCACGAGGCCGTGCCATGTACAAACGTCATATGGTGGGCAATGTCGAAAAGAAAGAGCTTGAAAACGGATTGTTCTGGCTTTACGGCAAGGTCATCGGAAGCAGCGGTACAGATTATGCTGTTTCTGTTCTTGTACACAATATAAACGGAATTCAGAACGGTCACTGTACCTGCCCTGATCATGCCGCCGGAAGAGCGGTCTGCAAGCATATGGTGGCAATGACCCTTGAGTATATAAAGCCTGCTCCCATCGAGGCTGAACAGGCCGAGGGCAGAACCACAAGTACTGTACGAAGCCTTATCGAGACCTATACTGTCCGTGAGCAGCAGGCTCTGCCTTCTCAGCAGTACAGAGGAAAGGTGCGCATTGACCCCATTCTGCGCCTCGAATCAGCAGGTCTGAGGCTTGAAATCAAGGTCGGCGCAGGCAGAACCTATATCATTAAGGATATTGCAGAATTTATCGGTCAGGTCAGACGTGGCGAATATATCCAATACGGTAAGGACTTCGGATTTGTTCACGTTGAGGAGATGTTTACTGCCCGTTCCCGCAAGCTGCTCGGTTTTTTAAAGGAGAAGGTCGCTGCCGACAACGAAATGATAAACAGCATGCCCGGTCATTCCATGCTCTTTGATATGCGTCAGCTTATAGTCACTCCTCGTGACCTCGACAGTTTCTTTGACGTTATGGAGGGTGAGACCATCACCGCATGGCTGCCTACAAATATGTCCCTGACTCTGGTTCGAAGAAATCCCGCCCTCACTGTTATCATCGAGGGCAAGGGCGAAGAGGGTGCTTCCATAGCAACGGATAAGTACCGTGTATTTTCGGGTGTTTCCTGCTGTTATGCCATTCGCAACGGTATGCTTTATCGCTGCAGCGATGACTTTTCTGCCGACATGGAAAGCTTCCTGCGCTTAACAGGCTCTTCATGCGAATGGGAGATGACCGTCAGCAAAAAGGATCTCCCTGCCTTCTGTGCAAGTGTTCTTCCCTCTGTTTCAAAATGGGCTTTCCTTAAGGAAAAGAATATAAATCTTGAGGACTTTTCGCCTCTCCCCGAGCTTTTCCGCTTCTATCTCGATATGCCCAAAAGCTCGGAGCTTACCTGCCGTCCTGCTGTACGCTATGGCGACATTGAGGTAAATCTCCTTGAGGATAACCAGAATGCTCAGATAAACAGAAATCTTAACTCCGAATCCCGTGTGCGTACTCTGCTTGCACGTTATTTCGACATACCCACAGAGCCTACGGAGACTCTCCGTATAGTCTCTGACGATGAGCTTATTTATAATTTCCTCGAATCCGGTGTTTCCGAGCTTATGAGCCTTGGCGAGGTCTACGCCTCCGAAAGCTTCAAGAAGGCAAAGATACTCTCAAAGCCCAATGTTACAGTCGGTGTCAAGGTGGAAAGCGACCTTCTCAAGCTGGATGTGGACTGCGAGGATATCCCCCGCGACGAGCTTCGCGCGCTGCTTAACAGCTACCGAAAGAAGATGCGCTTCCACCGCCTGAAGAACGGCAGATTCGTATCCCTTGAGGCAAGCAGTTTCGCCACCGTTTCAGAGCTTGCAGAGGGTCTGCAGATGACCGGCGCTCAGCTTATAACCGGCACCATCGAAGCGCCTGCAAACAGAGCGCTGTATGTTGACTCGGTACTCAAGGAAGGTCAGGGCATAACCCTTCGCCGTGACCACCTTTTCAGAGACCTTATAAGAAACATGAACTCTGCTGCTGAAGCAGAGTTCGAGGCTCCCGAGAGCATGGCAAAGACCCTTCGCACCTATCAGACCGTCGGCTTCCGCTGGCTGAAAACCATCGAGCATTACGGCTTCGGCGGCATACTGGCTGACGAAATGGGTCTGGGAAAGACCGTTCAGGTCATTGCACTGCTTCTTTCCGAAGCTCAGACCAACAGACGCACTTCCCTTATCGTCTGCCCTGCTTCCCTTGTTTACAACTGGCTCAGTGAGTTCAAAAAGTTTGCGCCTACCATGAAGTGTGCCGTCATTGCAGGCACTGCCGAAGAGCGCGCCGCACTGATTGCCGATTACACCGATTATGATGTTCTCATTACCTCTTATGACCTGCTCAGACGTGATGTTGAGCATTACGGGCAGGCCACCTTCCGTTACTGTATCATAGACGAGGCTCAGTATATAAAGAATCACGACACACTCAGCGCAAAGAGCGTAAAGACCATCAGAGCGGCAACACGCTTTGCTCTGACAGGTACGCCTATCGAAAACCGCCTCAGCGAGCTGTGGAGTATTTTCGATTTCCTCATGCCGGGATTCCTTTATAACTACAACAGATTCCGCGAGAAGATCGAGACTCCCATTGTCAAGGAAGGCGATCAGGCTGTTACAGAGCGTCTGCACCGCATGATCGCACCCTTTATTCTCCGCAGACTCAAGAAGGACGTTCTCCGTGACCTGCCCGACAAGCTGGAACAGTGCATCTATTCACGCATGGGCGATGAGCAGAGCAAGCAAGTCGGATCGTAGCCATG
>JAZSNZ010000060.1:0-4115 GCA_045536645.1 Acutalibacteraceae bacterium | reverse complement strand
AGATACTTCACGATGCGTACATTCTCGAAGGCGGAAAGTCCTATGCCTATGCCCGTTACATAATCTACGGCTACAAGAATAACCTGGGCATAAAAAAGACCCTGACGTATATCGAGGATTCCATTCTCCCCTCTCTGCGCTGTTATCTTCCCTGGACGCAGAAGGAGCTGGAGAAGTACAAGGAGTTTGTAAAGGACTGCGTCGAGGAAATGAGAGAAGAACTGGATTCATAGGAAAGATGAGCAAAGCCCTGCACTGACTGTGCAGGGCGATATTTTTGTTGCATAAATTTTCCTTGTGTGGTAAAATAACAAGAACGGAAAATTTTAAAATTTCATTACAGATAAATGATATATCACAAGCGATATGATATACGGCTGAAGCCGCATGATATATTTGCCTGCGGCAAATATGAATTGATATCCGTTCTGCTGTGCGATGTATCACCCGTTCGGGATAACGAACGGATATCATTGAGTTTTCCTGCGGAAAACTCATCAAGGAGGGCTCAGGATGTTTGTAGATCTGGCAGATGGCGGAAGAAAGCTGAAAAAACGTGAAGCTGACGGCGGAAAGGTCGTTGTCGGCTATGTCACCATGCGTGAAATGGAGCGCTGCTGGGAGCTTCTGGGCATTTCCGAAAGCAAGCTTTCCGAGCTTATTGCAGACAGCGAGAGTTTCCGAAGCAGTATCGACGTCTATGACGACTACAGCTGCGGAACTCTTAATATCGTCGATGCCCGCGATGTATTTGCAAAGCGCGACAGAGTGGGATTTTTCATAAAGAGAAATCTTTTCCTCGTTGTTGACATCGATGATAACGACAGCAGTACTCTTCACGCGCTCGAATATGTAATCAACCGATGCACAGTGCCTACCATCACCCTTGAGAAGGTAATTTACACCTTCTTTGACAGGCTGATGACCTCAGATAACCGCGTTCTTGAGAACATGGAGTTTGAAATGAGCGAAATGGAAGAGCGCATAACCGAGGAAGAGACGGACATGGACTTTGTCCGTGATATGCTCAACCTGAAGAAAAAGCTTCTGGTGCTGCGAAATTACTATGAACAGCTCGTCGATATAGCAGAGGCTTTGGGCGAGAACGAGAACAAGCTCTTTGCTGAGGAAGATCTCCGTTATTTTGCGCTGCTGGAAAACAAGGCGCACCGCCTGAGCGGAAACGTTCAGCTGCTGCGTGAAAATCTCGTTCAGCTCCGAGAGGCAAACGACACCCAGGCTGATCTTAACTTAAACCGCACCATGAAGCTGTTTACGGTAGTTACCGCAATATTCCTGCCCCTTACCCTCATCACAAGCTGGTACGGCATGAATTTTGACAATATGCCCGAGCTGCACTGGAAGGGCGGATACTGGTTTGTCATCGGTCTGGCAGTGGCTGTGGTTGTGGCAATACTGCTGTTTTTCAAGAAGAAAAAGCTGCTGTAAATAGAATTATATAAATTTATAAATCAATAAATCCAAGTGCCGAAAAATGCTTGAATAACAAGGGATGCACGATTGTTTTGTCAGTGCTCTTAATAAGCCGAATATATACTTCGGCGGCTTGTCGCCCCTTTTCTCTTATCTATTCTCCATTATCTCATATCTCAAAACAAAAAGGCCCCTGTCGGGGCTTTTTATTTGAACATATAGCCGATGTTGTCCAGCAGGTCTGTGACAGAGCCCGATACCGAGCGCATCTGTTTTTTCAGTCTGCGCTTGTTGGTTCTTGCCATCATGCCTCCTGCGATTCCTGCGGCTGCGCCTATGAGCAGGCCTGCACCCACGCCTTTTATGACAGCACCTGTATTTCTTACCATATTGACAGTCCTCCCTGTTATTATCAAATATTTCAATATCTTGCAAAGCATGGCTTTCAGCTCCGTTTCGTTTGCAGGGATATTGTTGGCGGAAAACGAGGAAAAATACATAAAACTTACGAAAGAAGATTAAAAATGCCCACACTGAACATCGTTATGGTAGAGCCTCAGATACCCCAGAACACGGGAAATGTTGCACGAACCTGTGCCGCAACAGGTGCAAGACTGCATCTTGTCGGTCCCATGGGATTTAGAATAGACGATGCCAAGCTTAAGAGAGCAGGTCTTGATTACTGGCATCTTCTCGATATCACCTACTATGAAAATCTCGATGAATTTTTTGCAAAAAACAGCGGAGAATTCTACTATTTTTCGACCAAGGCGCGGCACGTGTACAGCGAGATGGAATACCCGGATAATTCCTATCTTTTCTTCGGAAAGGAGACCGCAGGTCTGCCGGAAGAACTGCTGGCGGCAAATCCCGACCGATGTGTGCGCATACCCATGATAAGTGAGGCGAGATCGCTCAACCTCTCAAATTCCATAGCCATCGGCGTGTACGAGGTTTTGAGACAGTGGGGTTTTCCCGAGCTTCAGAATTTTGGTCAGCTGACAAAATACAACTGGGAAATGTAATTTACAACCGAATGCTGAAAACGCACCTGAAACATTATGTATCAGGTGCGTTTTTGCAATCTGCCCGAAAAAGCTAAACGTTTAACCAAAAAATTGTTTGTAAGATACCACGAACTTTATTCGGTGCCGCCATGTACGTTTTGTTAAATATCTACATAGACATCAAAAAGAAAAAACAGTTTTTTGCACAGTTGTGTTACAGAGTCGAGGTGACCACAAGATGTTGAGTGGAGGATTTAAAAAGCCTGTAAAATCAATGGATATGAGTTTTTTAACTAAGTTAAATAAACACCCCGAAAACATGAAAAAAACCTGAATTTTTTTCTTTGAATCATTGACATATATTGGAAATAAATTGTAAAATGGTGTATACCCTGTAAACGGGGGTAAATTGCGGACTGACTCCGCGATGAATCCCCAAACGGCGCGCTGCCGCGCTTCACCATCGCAGGCAGCGAAC
This sequence comes from Acutalibacteraceae bacterium, assembly GCA_045536645.1. Taxonomy (GTDB): domain Bacteria; phylum Bacillota; class Clostridia; order Oscillospirales; family Acutalibacteraceae; genus JAISGQ01. Next base: position 1,196 of record JAZSNZ010000060.1, on the reverse strand, counting down.
TGAAACAGTCACAAATTTGATCTTTCGAAGGGGGATCTTACAAAATGAAGGGTTATCACGAAGGAAGGCGAAAGAATAAGTTCATAATGGGACTTATCTCAATCGTCCTGTGCTTCTCCATCATCGGTGCAAGCACAATGACAGCCTTTGCTGCAACACCCGTTGAGGCTTCAAGGGACACTGCTCCGAAGCTCGTATTCAACGGTATTGACAGCATCGCAGAAGATGAGCTTTGCCTCATCGTATTTGGCGACATGAAGCAGAACGGCGCGGACTCCGAAGGTCGAGCCATTATAGGCGGCGACCTGGAGATCGAAGGCGGCTGGTCGGCTTCGATCACCAAGAGCGGAACATCTTCATACAAGGATGAGTATGTTCTTGCTGTTGGCGGCAATATCGTAAGTGGTCATGTAAATGCCGGCGGCTGCGTTGCCATTGCGGGCGGAAGCTACAGCTCCGCAAGCATCAACGTATCCAACTTCTGCACCCACGGAAACAATGATGCAGTTCACGTGGATAACTCCGGATGGATTGAGGACTACATCACCAAGGCAGAGCAGGCATTCACAGCGGCATCCAGTCAGTATTCCGAGCTTGAAACGGCCGGTGAGATCACAAATCCTCACTGGGGACAGGCGAAGATTGATGCCGGCAAGGTTAAGGAAGGCGAGCCTATCGTATTCAACGTTGACGGCTCCAACGGCGTAATGCTTAACTTTGACCAGAACTTCCTCAATGCAATGGGTTCAAGTTCAGTTATCGTGAATGTTTCGGGCAAGAATATAAGACTCGAAAACATGAACTTCAACGGCAGCGAAACAGACAAGAACGAATTCTGCAGCCGTGTTATCTGGAACTGCTACGAGGCAGAGAACGTTGAAATCAGAGGCTCTGTTCAGGGTTCTCTCCTTGCTCCTTACGCAACCGTAAACGGTCTTCAGGGCCACATCAACGGTACCGCTGTTGTAAAGAACATGAACGGTAACGGCGGCTTTGAGTACCACACCGGTAAATTCCTGAAGAACCCGTTCTCCGCAGCTCTTGCAGTCAGCAAGATCGTAGAGGGCACTCCCGAAGCTGAGGCTGAGAAGACATTCAGATTCCAGCTTCAGAAGGCGGACGGAACTCTCGTTGAGGAATTCACTCTTGCTGACGGCGAGACATGGAGATTCTCCACAAGTCGGATCGTAGCCATG
>JAZSNZ010000194.1:0-2496 GCA_045536645.1 Acutalibacteraceae bacterium | reverse complement strand
GTCTTCCTAAGACCGCTTGGCCTCCGACTTTATTTTATGCTCATGTTCTGAGTCAGGGAACAGGATAAAAAAATTCACCCGAACCGAATTTATTTTCGGAACTATCGTTACTCTGACAGTTTATGCAGAAGACGACAGTTCTCTCGAAGGTGCATTCAGACTCTGCCGTGATTATGAAAATCTGCTCAGCAGTACTGTCGAGAGCAGCGATGTATGGAATATAAATCACGCAGGCGGACACTCTGTTTCTGTCAGCAGTGAAACCGCAGAGCTTATTTCCCTGTCCCTTGAGTATTCCCGCATTACAGACGGTGCATTCGACATCACAGTAGCACCGCTTTCCGCACTCTGGGGATTTTCTGATGAAAGTCCTGCTGTGCCGTCTCATGAGAGCATATCTTCGCTTCTCCCTCTTGTTGACTATACCAAGATATCTGTCGACGGCAACAGTGTGACTGTGCCCGATGGTGTTACCATTGAACTTGGTGCCATTGCAAAAGGATACATTTCCGACCGAATTTCCGAATATTTTCAAGAGGCAGGAGTATCTGCCGCTCTGATAAACTTAGGAGGAAATGTTGCCACCTCAGGGAGAAAACCCGATGGTTCTTCATGGCAGATAGGCATACGTGATCCCCTGGGAAGCTACTCAGATTACGTCGGTACAGTTTCTGTCGGAGAAACAAGTATTGTTACGTCAGGAATATATGAACGCTGCTTTGAGCAGGACGGAATACTCTATCATCATCTGCTCAGCAGTGAAAACGGTTACCCTGTAAACAACGACATCGCTTCCGTCACAATAATATGCAGAAACGGCGCTGACGCCGATGCGTTATCCACATCTCTCTATCTTATGGGTTTTCGGGAGGGATTTGAATACGCCTGCAGTTCTTCGGATTTTGATGCTGTCTTTATCCTCAGAAACGGAGAAATTCACAGTACAGACGGCGTTTCACTGAATTGAATAAAAAAACCAGCAAACAGCACGGGCTGTTTGCTGGTTGACATAATTACTATTTTCAGTCTATCAGAGTATCTATTGAAACCTCAAGAGCACGAACAAACGCAACCAATTCAATGTCTGTTATGCTTCTTTTCGTAGTCTCGATTTTTGAAAGTGTGCAGGCAGTTATGTCCACTCCATACTTCCTGAGTTTTTTAACCAATGTGCTCTGTGTCATTCCGATTTTATCTCTGATCTCTTTTATTCTCGGGCCTGCCAGATTACGTCCATCTTCGCTCCTGATTTTCTGTGTCTTCATTTTAATCATCCACCATTTTTTATTCTAAAGATTATGCAATTATGCTGCCCTTACCCACAAACCCATATAAAAACGCAGCCTCAAATATGCAAATCTCACGAAAAGTTTAGCACACATAAAAACTTATGTCAATATAAAAAGTGTCTGCATTATTCCAATAATGTAATCTCTTATATTATATTGTTGGTTTTGTTATAACTTTTCGGAAATTTGTTTAATCCGATTGTATTCTCTTTGTTTATGTTGTATAATGTATCTTAATTAATTTTGTATTTTATCCAAAAGAAGGTTGTTTTTATGAAACAAAATATTGGCAATTTGACTATGCTTACTGATTTTTATGAATTAACCATGGCCCACGGCTATCTGAAGTGCAACATGGCAGACACTATCGCCCATTTTGACCTTTTCTTCAGAAAAGTTCCCGATAATGGCGGCTATGCCATTATGGCTGGTCTCGAGTCCATAATAAAATATATAAGCGAGCTTCATTTCAGCGATGATGATATCGTTTACCTTCGCAGTCGCGGATTTTGTGAGGAATTCCTTGATTATCTGCGCAACTTCGAATTTCAGTGTGATGTCTGGGCTGTCCCCGAGGGAACTCCCATATTCCCCAATGAGCCTATCGTAAAGGTACGCGGTCCTGTTATTCAGGCTCAGTTTATCGAAACCGCACTTCTTCTGTTTATAAATCATCAGTGTCTTATTACTACCAAAGCAAATCGTATCACAAGAGCTGCCAAAGGAAGAGCTGTAATGGAATTTGGTTCTCGCCGAGCTCACGGTGCAAGTGCTGCTATCGATGGCGCCCGCTGTGCTTACATCGGCGGCTGTGTGGGTACTGCCTGCACTATCTCTGACGAGCTTTACGGCGTAAAGGCTCTGGGCACCATGGCTCACTCATGGGTTCAGATGTTCCCCTCTGAGCTTGATGCTTTCCGCGCTTACGCAAAGACATATCCCGACAACTGCACTCTTCTGGTGGATACTTACAGCACTCTCAAATCAGGTATCCCCAATGCAATAAAGGCATTCAACGAGGAGATTCTGCCCCGAGGATTCCGACCCAAGGGCATCAGAATCGACAGCGGCGATATCACATATCTCACCACCCGTGCACGTAAAATGCTGGACGAGGCAGGTTTCCCCGACTGTCAGATATGTGTATCCAACTCTCTCGACGAGTATCTTATCAAGGAAATGATCGCTCAGGGTGCTCCCGTTGACT
>JAZSNZ010000035.1:0-6832 GCA_045536645.1 Acutalibacteraceae bacterium | reverse complement strand
GAGCATCTGGGAGACCTCGCCGATCTCGCCGTTGTTGATGTTCATGATGGTATCGCCGTACTTGAGCTCGCCGACAGGAGAGATAACAGCAGCAGTACCGGAACCGAACATTTCCTTGAACTTGCCCTGATTGTACTTCTCAACTACCTCGTCGATGGAGAGGAGTCTCTCGGATACCTTATAGCCCTTGGAACGGAGCAGCTCGATGCAGCTTGCTCTGGTAACACCGGGAAGGGTTGCACCGTCAAGCTCGGGAGTTACGATTTCATCGTCAAATACGAAGAATACATTCATAGCGCCGACTTCTTCGATATACTTGTGCTCGATACCGTCAAGCCAGAGAACCTGAGAATAGTTGAGCTTCTCTGCCTCGTCCTGTGCCTTGAGGCTTGCTGCGTAGTTGCCGCCGGTCTTGGTGTAGCCCATGCCGCCGCGAACAGCTCTTACGTAGTTGTTCTCAACATAGATCTTGACAGGTGCAAGTCCGCCGGGATAGTATGCACCGGACGGAGCGAGTATTACCATGTAATAGAGCTTCTTTGCAGGATGAACGCCGAGGAAGGGATCTGCTGCAAAGATGAAGGGTCTGATGTAAAGGCTGGTGCCCTCAGAATGAGGCACCCAATCCTTCTCCACCTTAATAAGCTCCTTGAGAGCCTCAACGCAGAATTCCTCGTCAACTGCGGGAATGCAGAGACGCTCGTTGGAGGAGTTGAGACGTGCGAAGTTTCTGTCAGGTCTGAACAGCTGGATCTTATCGTCTGCTGTACGATATGCCTTGAGTCCCTCAAATACTTCCTGGCCGTAATGGAAAACCATTGCAGCAGGAGAAAGAGAGATATCACCGAAAGGTACGATTCTCGGATCGTGCCAGCCCTGTCCCTCATCATACTCCATGATGAACATGTGGTCGGTAAAGGTCTTGCCGAAGCCGAGCTTGCTTTCATCAGCAGGCTTTGCTTTGGGAGCGGTGGTCTTTGTAATCTTTATTTCCATATTTATTACTCCTTGCCTATATAATTTGTATGTATAGTAGTTTATCACTTTAACTCGTGCAGTGCAATAGCTATTACGACGCTATTTGGCAAAATTATTTTTTGATTTTTTATATTTTGCTGTTGACATTCATAAAAATATGTGTATAATAAGAATCGTAATAGGAATGATTCTTAAAAAGGAGGTCGAGAGATGACCAGACAACGCCGAATCATTCACAGCATTATCAATAATTCCTGCGAGCACCTGTGTGCAGACGGAATATACCTGGAAGCAAAGAAAGAAATGCCCAATATCGCCATCGGTACTGTATACAGAAACCTTGGACTGATGGTAGATGCCGGAGAAATACGACGCATTCCTATTGCAGGACACCCGGATCGATACGATAAAAGCACGAAACCGCACGATCATATGTTATGTGAAAAATGCGGCAGGCTGGTTGACTTACGTATCGGCGATCTTACAGGTCTTATAGAAGATAAGACAAGTGCAGTTGTTACATCCTATGAGCTTTCTGTCAGCGGCATATGCCCTGACTGCTTAAATTAAAAAAATTATTTTAAAGGAGATTATCATTATGAAGAAGTTTGTTTGCTCTGTTTGCGGTCACGTTCACGAAGGTACTGAGGCTCCCGAGTTCTGCCCCATCTGCAAGGCAGGCGCTGAGAAGTTTGTCGAAAAGCAGGAAGGCAACAAGTGGGTCGATGAGCACGTTGTAGGCGTTGCTGCAGGCGCACCTGAGGACGTTATTGAGGATCTTCGCGCAAATTACATGGGCGAGTGCACCGAAGTAGGTATGTATCTTGCAATGGCAAGAGTTGCTCACCGTGAGGGCTATCCCGAGATCGGCCTCTACTGGGAGAAGGCTGCATGGGAAGAGGCTGAGCATGCTGCTAAGTTTGCAGAGCTCCTCGGCGAAGTAGTCACCGACTCCACCAAGAAGAATCTCCAGATGCGTGTTGACGCTGAGGCAGGCGCTTGCGACGGCAAGAAGAAGCTCGCAGTGAGAGCTAAAGAGCTCGGTCTCGATGCTATCCACGACACCGTTCACGAAATGGCCAAGGACGAGGCTCGCCATGGCAGAGCTTTCGAGGGTCTGCTCAACAGATACTTCGGTTAATTCTTTTCGCTCGTAAAATATATAGCCGCAGCAAGGACACTTATCTGCCCCTGCTCGAATTCAATAACGATGAAAGCAGGAAATACTTTTTATAAGCATTTCCTGCTTTTGAATTAATGGCCTAATCTATAAACCAAGAGCCTCGATAACCCTTTTGCGATAAGCAGGCTTGGCTTCATCCGATACAAACGCAAGATCACAGTATGAAAAAATGATTCTCCCCTCACCTTCAACAACATACCATGAATCTTTTCCCTCTGTGATTGCCAAAACAGCATAGTTTTCTTCCATCAGGCGCTCGGCATCTGCAAGAAGATTTTGTTTTGCCTCTGAAGACACCCCAAGCACATCACTGTACGGTATCAATCTGCGGTTTTCACTTCCTTTTATCCTTGTGAACAGCACCATATCCTCATCATTATCAAACCATATGCAGGCGACACCCTCCGGCAGACATGACAGATTCAGTCTTGTCACACCCATCAGGCATTGCGCATGACCTGCCATAGTAAAACGCTTACCTAAATTTATAAAATAATCCTTGTAGTGATACACATTGTTCCCAAGCTTCACAAAGCCCGGAACGTTTTCGCATAATTTTGCAAAATATTGATTTGCATCTGTAAGCCCATTAAATTTCTTTGCCACTTCCATGGCATTGCAAATCAAATCATCCTCCCAATAAGTCGGGAAACATTCAATCTTTTTGCTCACACTATCACCCCATATAAATTATATATTTAACCAGATTTTTCGTCAATCAATGAAAACAATTAAAGGAGGATTCGTATGAAACTGTTGAAAACTGCTCCCGTTTTACTGCTTGCTCTTGTCTTTGTTCTCACAGGCTGTGCAGCAAACACCCCCACCGCCACAGGCGTTTCCAATGAAGCAGCTCCTGCACCCGCTGTTTCCAAGCAGGAAACTGTCACTACTCCCGACACCCATGCAGCAGATGAAGCTACAGCGGAAGTAACTTATATTACCGCTTTCGAAGCCGAATCCGCCGCACTTACCAACGCAGGTGTTCCTGCTGACAGCGTTCTCGGTCTGCGCTCGGAATTTGACCGTGATGACCGAGTCAAAAATTACGACGTTGATTTCTGCTTCGGTGAGTACGAGTACGACTATGAGATCAATGCTGTAACCGGCGAAGTTCTCAGGGTCGAAAAGGGTCTCTGCGACCACGCACACACTGAGCAGACTAACCCTGAAAATGGAGAAAAAATCGAGCCTGCATCTTTCAATGTCTCCCGCGAAGAAGCCAAATCTATTGCTTTTAAACACGCAGGTGTTCCGGAAAGCAGTGTAAAACGCCTTGAGATCGAATACGACAGAGATAAAGGTGTTTACAAATATGAGGTCAGCTTTGACTGTGACGGATATGAATATGACTACGACATCGATGCAAAGACAGGAAATATTATCCGTTATGAAAAAGAATGGGACGACTGAGATTCTGGTCAAAAAGAGGGTAAGCTTTACAGCTTACCCTCTTTTTATACTACCCTTATGCTTATTTCGCCCGAATACAGCGCCTCCTGTGTGCCGTCTTCATACTGCACCAGAAGTCTGCACTCATCGTCTATATCCAGTGCTTTTGCAGGGCGCACATCACCTGTCTTTATGACATTTATCCTCTTGCCTGTTACACAGCTTTTTTCTCTGTATATGTCAATAAATTCGCCCTTGTCTATATTTTCGACAAATTCCATAAAACTGTTTATGAAATCTGCGGCAAGTTCGTTTCTCAGATTTTGCCGTCTTTCTCTGAATATATATCCTGCAATGTCGGAAATTTCAGCAGGGAAGCCATCTTCGGGAGCGTATACATTTATCCCGACTCCCACAACTACATCGGCACTGCCATCGGGTAAATGAACTGCCTCTGTCAGTATGCCGCAGATCTTTCTGCCGCTTAAAACAAGGTCGTTGACCCATTTTATCTGCACATCGCAGACCCCTGCTCTCTCAAGGGCATTCACCGCCGCCACCGCAGCAGCAGGTGTAAGCAGCATGATCTTTTCAGTCGGCATTGATGCATTTATTCTCACACTCAAATAAAGTCCTGTATCATGGGGAGAAAAAAAGCTCCGACCGAGCCTGCCCTTACCCGCAGTCTGGGAAAGTGCGATGAGCGCACATTCCGCTTTGAATGCACGCTCTTTCAGTATATTGTTTGTGGATGTGACCTGGTCACAGCATTGGATATGCAGATGGGCCGCAGAGGGCGCAAGCTTTTGCTTTATTTCTTCTGCACTGAGTCTGTCTGTCATACTCAAGATAATGACCTCATTTTCTTTTACAGGTCTGTGATTCTCCTGTGGACAGCAGTGTGAGAACTGCCCTGTCCTTTCCGATACTGAAGTTACTTTCTGTTGAGAGTGATGTCACCCTCAGAGCAGCGGAATACGATCTGATTTTTATTTACGACCTTTGAATAACCGACTACTGTTATATTTTCACCGGAATAAGGCACCTTGATCTTAAGCTCGGTCTTACCGTTGTTCTCAACAGTAAATGAGCCTGTGGTTTTGACCTTTACAAAACCCAGCTTGAAATCCACATTCGCATTTCCTTTGCTGTCTATGGAAATATTTATGCTCTTTATCTTCGAACCCATTATCTGGATGTTGAGTGCAGATATATCCGCAGTCCATTTGCCTACAGATGTCTCCTTCACCTGCTGGCCGACAGATGTGGTGCCAGTGGTCGGCTTTGTTGTCGTGGTTGTCTTTTTGGTAGTTGTTGTCGCGGTTGTTGTCGTGGTTGTTGTTGAATTTTTTGTAGTAAACATAGTTGTTGATGTTGTGGTCGAAAGGATGGAAGGGTCGGACAGAATAATATTTCCTGATGATACATCGGTCTCTGATATTGCATCGCTCTGCGACATCAGATCCGTGTCAGATATATTCACAATAGAATTGAACACATTTTTTGCGTACTCCACAGGGTTTTCGCCTTTGATGAGCAGTACACCGCAAAACAGAAATACAATAACCAGAACGGCAAAGAATGATGCAAGAACAAAACGAAGGAAACAGCCCGACTTTCTTTTGCGCTCGGTTTCCTCCATGCTTTCATAGTAGCCGCTGTATGTCTGCTCGTATCCGGAGGAGCTTCTGTGCTGGCCGATATACTCAGAGGCCTCGGCAGTCTCATCGGGTGTGATATCCACCGTTGCGGCAGTCTTTCTGATGATTTCCTCATCAATCCCGGCACCGTCGCGAATCTTCTGTGGAGCACCGCAGCGAGGGCAGAATCTATCGCCGTCAAGCATTTCGGCGGAACATTTTGTACAGAACATTATATCACTCCGTTATTTCAGCTTTTTGAAGGAATATTCATATGATGGAGAAGCTCGGTTGGAAATAATCATTGTCTTGTCCGATTTGTTCACAGAATAAATTATATCCACATCAATGCGCTGCCCCTGAAATTCAAGTTCAAGGGATGCTATACTGCTGTCCCCGTCCTCGGAAAGCTCATATGTGCCTGTGAGCACGTATCCCGAAAGCAGGGAATCCTGCGGTGTTACGGTGACTTCTCCGTTTTTGCCGAATTCCCACACGGTATCAACCTGCGTAAAGGGGATTCCCGTTATTCCGAAGCGAAGCGGTTCGATCTCTCCTTGCCATTTTCCGACGATAAGAGGCGCAGATTTTCCTCCTGTTATGATGAGCAGAAGAATTATCAGAATGATTGTTATTGCTCCCGCTCCTGCAACGCCAAAAAGCAAAGGCTTCGGAATCGCTTTTCTTTTGCTCAGCTTATCTGCTTCGTCGATGGACATTTTCACATAAACATAGCCCTCGGGGAGACGCTCAAGCATTACCTTTGAGCCGTCTTCCGATGCCTTACTCTCTCTCAGCTGTGCCTTCATTCTGTTGTATTCACGAACTGCCGCTGTCTCCACCGATGATGCTTCTTTGATTGCGGCAAAGGTAAGAGTTCTGTCAAGGTCCTCTTTCTTCGGCTCGGGTTCAGGCAAAGGAGCAGGCTTTGGCTGAGGCTTTGGTTCGGGTCTGAGCTGAGGCTTTGGCTGCGGTTTCGGCTCAGGCTCGGGAATATATACAGGTTCCGGCGCAGGAGGTGTATACACAGGGGTCTGCGGCTGCGAAGGCTGTGCCTGCACTGTAGGCTTTTCAGCTATCTTTTTTACCTGCACACGGGGTATATATGCGTTCTGAGGCTGTGCGCCGATCATCTCTGCTCCGCATTTCGGGCAAATTATCTCATTTTTATATGTGCGCCGTCCGCATTTCGGACATATCATTTCGTTTCCTCCTTCGAGCAAACAGTTTGTATCAGATAATATTATAGCACATATTTCCTCTCTTGTGAACAACGAAATAAAAAACGCCCCGACATTTTGCATCGGGGCGTGGTTTTGTTAAGAAGCAAGCTTCATATCTCCGCTTCTGATGAGGTTGAGCTTACGCATACCCTCAGAGAATACGAGAGCGAGCAGAGCAGGAAGCAGGAATTCGAGAAGTGCGATAATAGCAATGGTCTCCCATGTGCCGCGGCCGCCTGCCAGCATGGTCTCAAAGGTCATAATGGGGCCGACCAGCCCGGATGTACCCATTCCGGCACCTGTTGAATTGCAGGTGAGCTTGAATATGCAGGTGCTTATGGGGCCGATAATGGCGCTTGAAAGTATTGCAGGCAGCCATATAAGCGGTCTGCGGATTATATTCTGAATCTGAATCA
>JAZSNZ010000086.1:0-7570 GCA_045536645.1 Acutalibacteraceae bacterium | reverse complement strand
TTTGTCTTCCTAAGACCGCTTGGCCTCCGACTTTTGATCTTTTTAATGTTGATAAACTTCAGCAGTCGCGTGTCGTCCAGATTCTTATCAACGAGGCATATAAGACCGCGCTTCAGGACATCGAGCTTTACACAAAGGCTATCGAGGCTACGGCAGGCATAGAGGACGAGAGCCTCCGCTTTACCGAGGCTACGAGACTTATGTACGGCGCGGAACGCGCTCTCTCGGAGTATAACGGCGATGTGTATGCCAAGTGCCAGTCTCTCAACAAGGCAGGTATCGACTACGAGATGCTGTACAACTACTACTTCACGGTACGCGGCATCACGAGCGACAAGGACGCTCAGGGCAACACCGTCAGCGGCAGTAAGCGCAAGAAGGTGGTCTCCTCGATCAAGGGCATGAATATCTCCGCAGATCAGAAACTCCTGCTCATCTGTGCCTCCGGGTACACTCTGCAGGATAATGATCTGCCGCGCATGACCGCCGAGAACGCCAAGAAACGCCTTCTGAGGTACATACTCAACCTCAAGGGTGCAACCCAGGCTGAAAAGGCCGCACTCGCTGAAATGTGCGGTTTTGAGGTCAAGAACGGGCGCGTGGTAACCAAATCAGCCTTCTCTCGTGGATAAATTGCGACTAAAAGCAGTTTAGTTTATGTTATCATATCATGCAGGGAGGGATGTAAAATGTTTACCATAACCCCAGCAAAGGAATCAGAAGTCACCAAACTCGTTTGTCCTCATTGTCACGAGAAAATTCCCAGAATAGGCATCAAAAAAGGCAGTAAACTCGAAGGCCTTACCTTCAAGTGCCGACGTTGCGGTCTGCTTTGGGAAGTGAAAACTGAATAACAAAGAGCCAAAGTCCATTGAGACAGAGCCACAGTTACCGAGGAAATCTTGGTATTTGTGGCTCTTTTTTTCTCAAAATTCTGAAAAAGGAGGAGCCTGTCATGTCGAAGGGTAACAAATTCGCTACGAATCAGGGCGGCGTTATCAAGTCGCCTAAGCCTAAGGATCAGCCCAAGGCAACCGTTGTCAAGGGTAACGACCTCAGAAACGGCACGAAGAAGTCCAAGTAATTCAAACCAACAATCCGTACAGGAGGAAAAACGATATGGATAACGAAGAAACCATGCTCGACGAAGAACTCGACACCGATCCGGATGAGGACACCGCAGATGTCGAAAACGATGCCACCGACGATGGCGATTCTGACGACGAGTTTGAGTATGACGAAGACGGCAATATCATCATCCCCGATGTAGTCTATGACGAAGAGGAGGAGGAAGACGATGAGAATGCCGCCGAAGAAGAGGGTGAAACCGATACCCCCGAAGAGAGGGAGGACTCTGAGGGAGAGGAGGGAGTAGCAGAGCCTACCGACGCACAGCCTGACGCAAAGGATGTCCGAATTGCACAGCTTGAGAGAGAGCTTTTGAAGTTCAAAACTCAGGGCAAGGAGACGCTCGCCAAGCTGGGTGTCAAAAACGAGGATGTCATGGAAGGTCTTGTGTCGCTTGCGGCAGAGGCTGATGGAGTTACTCCGCAGGAGTATCTCCAGAAGAAAGCCTCCGAGGAGCGGGACGCGCAGGCTCGTGCGCTTTTGCAACAGCAGGAGTTCGAGAAGGTCGCTCGTGCTGACCTTGCGGAACTTCACGCCTCGTACCCCGAAACCAAGCAGTATAAGGATATCAGAGATCTTCCTAAAGACATTCTTCAGAAGTTCGGTCGTTTCCGCGACAAAGGACTTACTGCGAAGCAGGCATACGCCGCTTCAAACCCGGACGGCATCAGAACCACCGTGGCAACGGCTGTCAAAAAGAAGTCGCTCCACGAATCGAAAAGTCATCTCCACACCTCTGTTCCGAAAGGGTCGAAAGACGACGGAATCGTCATGCCGAAAAAGGACATGGCGTACTGGAGAGAGCTTTTCCCCAATATGTCCGACAAGGAGATTCGCTCCTTGTACAAATCTACTGTTTAAGGAGAAGCAGAACTATGTTCAATCTTTTGAAAATCGAAAACGCTCGCATGAATGTTCCTGAACCTGTGTTCCACGAGGCAACCGATGGTGAGGCGATCTCCACCGGCGAGGCTCTGGTTCTTGCGAACGGCAAACTTACCAAGTGCGCCGCTACCACAAAGCCTGAGTTCATCGCTATCGGTCAGCTTAGCGCGAGCGATGCAAGCCGCAAAGTCGCGGTGTGTCGCGTTGCACCTAATCAGGTGTACGAAGTGCCCGTTACAGCCGCTCCCACCTCTCTCAAGGTTGGCGACAAGGTAACCATCAACACGGACGGTCTTCAGGTGACCGCCACCACCACCAGCGGCGTCATTACCATTGAGGCTCTCAACGGTGCAGCTGCCGCAGGCGACACCATCGTCGTCAGAATCATCTAACACAGGAGGAACGATAAATGGCTAACTTTCAGTATAGCGTAATGTCGGGTAAGAATGACCCGATGTTCGGCAAATTTGAGCATCCTATCAAGGCGCTCATCGAAAACGAGTCTAATCTTTGCGAAAAGGACAAGTCCATTCTGGATGTCCTCTTCAACGTCGAGAAGTCCAACCGCTACGCCGAGACCATCATGGGCGAGTCTGACTTCGATACCTTCGTGGCGAAGGAAGAGGGTCAGGGCGCCGAGAACGACTCCGTAGAGAAGACCTACGACAAGACCATCTCTCATATCGAGTTCGCCAAGGAGTTCACCATCACCCGTAAGATGGCTGATGACGCGAAGTTCGGCATGGGTGCGAACATGAAGAACAAGCCCAAGAAGTTCGTAAGAGCTTACTACAAGACCCGCGTTAAGCTGGCGGCGCAGGCACTCGTCAACGCGACCAAGGCCAGTTTCGTCTTCAACAAGGCTACCGTTGATCTCACCACCGGCGACAAGCTCCCTCTGTTCCACAACAAGCATACTTACTCCACCGAGAAGATGAAGGGCAAGCATCAGTCCAACTACTTCTACGGTGACATCTCTTCCGATGTGGCCAAGTTCCAGAAGACTCTGGCTATTCTGGCAAACAAGCTCCGCAACTTCAAGGACGAGAACGGTGAGATCATGGGCTATACCGCCGACACGCTCATCATCCCCTGCAACCGCCCTGAGCTGGAGATGATGGCCAAGGCCGTTATCGGTTCCGAGAGAACTGCCGGCTCTGACTACAACGACATCAACACCCAGTACGGCAACTGGACCCTCGTAGTCCTTGACTACTGGGAGGCTGACAAGGACGAGATCATGGTTATGTCGTCCGAAGCCAACGAGAACCTGCTGGGCAATATGTTCTTCAACCGCGTCAAGCTGGATATCACCAACGGCATCGACCCCCATACCAGAAACTTCTTCTGGAACGGTTACTGCCGCATGGGTATCGGTTTCGGCGCTTGGAAGCATATGCTCCGCGCGGTGAACTCCACTCAGGCCGTTACCAACGCAGACGCGCTCGCGTAAGAACCGCGTAGCAGTCTGACAGGAGGTCAAAATGCGAGTCGATGAGTTATATAAACAGGTTGCTCAGCTCGGTTTTGAAGACTCTCTGGAGGACGACGACAGATTCTACTACGCGGCAAACAGAGCCTTACTGCAGGTTGGCTCGATTCGACCTGCAGTAAGCGCTTATGTTATCAACCATAAGCCGATGGCGAATCTGGTAAAGGTAAATACCTTTTCCCCGATAGAGAGGTCTGAAGACCTTTGCTTTGAGGCGACGGACGCAAAAGCGTACTATTTCGAGGCTGATGGCAACGGTACGCTCTATATAGAGCGGCAGGACACCGCAAGCGGCGCGTGGGTCATCATTGGGTCGCTGGAATTCACGTCAGCTCGCAGATTTATCCCGTACAAGGGTTTTATCAAGAAAGACGGCTCATTTACTACGGGTATGATCCGGCTTCGCTTTGTTGGAGAGTTTTTGTACTCTGTCAAGAATGTTGCTTTGTACAGGCACATTTACTCAAATGCGGCAGCAGATATTCCTGCATACGAACCTTATACGCGCTATGATGTAGGCGTGCTGGTGCCAGACTTTCTCTCACTCAATTCTCCCCCCATCTCGGAGGATGAGAATTACGAGAGACTCAACCAAAACTATGATGTCGAGGGCGGCAGGGTGATCCTACTCCCTTACTCTGCAGAGGGTTGCTTTAAGGTTCTCTACAGACGCAAGCCCACAGAGATCGAGGTCACGGGTTCGGCAGCGGATGACGAGTCGGTTATCGATTTGGATGAGGAGCTTTGTTCCCTCCTTCCGATCTTGATTGCTTCGTATGTATGGGTCGAGGACGAGCCTACAATGGCTGAATACTACCTCTCGCTTTACAGAGAGCGCGCGATGGATATAGAGCGCAGAATCAAAAACGCTACGCCTGTTACCATCAGAAACACGAATGGATGGTAATTGACTATGGCCAACAACTTGCTCTCGAGCGGAAGCGTTTATAACGCATATTACGGTGACTTCCGAGGTGTTGACTTCTCCAGTGACCACACACAGGTTCACAAACAGCGCCTCGCTTACGCCGTAAATATGTTTAAGGACTATCAGTCCGGTCAGGGTCATGCTCTGGAGACCATCGCTGGCTTTAGACGCAGACTCGAGCTTCCCGAAGCTCCCATTGTGCATGGCATCCATAGATTTCAGCACAGAGGAGAGGGAGGCGCTATATTGACCAAAGTTCTCGTCCATGCAGGCGAGAAACTGTACCTTTGGCACAATTATCCCAACAGCATCAATGTCGTTATGAAGGAGACCATCACGCTTCCTGCAGAGGCCTCCGAAATTAACGGCACACGCACCTTTAAGCTCATCTTGGGCGACAATGTGGCGGGAGTGAGAGACATCACCAAGCCTGACGGCGAGAGCGTTCTTCTCAACATGGACTATTTCAACCCAATCACACACGAGTTGAGTGTGTCGAGGAGCGACCTTGTGGCAGGCGATGACCTGTATCTGTCGTTTGTAGAGGGCGTAATCAGCAAAGAAGACGCCTTGTTCGCGGACATGAACGCCTGTCGAAGTGCGTCTTTTATTTTTAACAATCGCTTGTACCTGATCGACGGCAAAAACTACCTTGTGTATGACGGCGAGACCGTCAAGTCGGTATACGATTCTGCGTATATCCCGACGACCTACATCGACATCATACCGGGCGGAGAAAATGCCGACATCGGAAAAGAGCACGAGCAGAGGAACATCTTACAGCCGAAGTTCAAGCATACCTTCATCGCTGACGGCACGACCAAAGAGTTCTGTATGAACGAAAATGAGCTGGAAGAGATCTCGGAGGTTAAGGTCTACGGCGAAGTCGTAACCGAATACGAGGTCGACCTGCAGAACGGCAAAATCGCTTTTTCGGAGGCGCCTCCAAGACCCGAAAATGTCGAGAGCGGTGCTTTCCCCGAGTTCTACGCTGGCATCGAGATCACGGCTAAAAAGACTTTTACGAGTGTTTCTGGCGTGACGGAAAAGTGTGCAGCTATTGGAACGCTGGTGACAAACTGCACGATTGCTACCGTCTTTGACAACCGGATCTTCATGTCTGGCAACCCAGACTACCCGAACCATGTGTTCTATTGCGGACGCAACATCACGGGCTATGTAGATCCTACCTTTTTTGGTGTCCTGAACTATATGCAGGATGGCGTCGGCATCTCTCCCGTAACAGGCATGATTCCTGTAGCCGACACCCTCATGGTATTGAAGAACGACGCACAGCAGGACGGTTCTACCTACTTCCACAAAGCTGTAGAGACTGGCGAGAACCTTCAGCCGAAGGTTTATCCGTCTACTCAGGGGCTCGGCGGCGTTGGATGCCTCGGAGCGTGTATCAATTTTCTTGACGATCCTGTCTTCGTTTCCCGTCTCGGCGTAGAAGCGATTGGTCAGCTTTCCGTGAGATACGAGCGCGCCGTGGAGCATCGTTCGAGCCTCATTGACGCAAAGCTGGTCAACATCGACCTCAGCAATGCGGTTCTGGAGGAGTGGAACGGCTACTTGATTCTTCTCGTTGACGGTAAAATGTTCATGGCGGATAGCCGCCAAAAGTATACCCACGAAATCGGAGTGCCTCAGTACGAATGGTACTACATCGAGGGTGTCGGTGTTTATAAAGACCAATACCCCGAATATCGTTATGCTACTCAAATTTACTCCGAGCTCAAGAATGCGACGGTTCGCTACTGCACAGCTTGTCACAAGAGCGCCGTAGAGTGTTCCTGCGGAAATGACGACAGTATCGTGGAGCTTCCCCTCACGCTTGCAGAAAGCGTCTACAACGCTGACTTCGGCGAGACCAACAACCTCATGGGAGAGATTGTGAACGCGCCTGACGAGGAAGGGAAAAGCACTACGGCGGTATTCGACGACTTAGTATCGTTCCAGTCGGATGGTATTACCTATTCCGTTCGGGTATACTTCACCATTCACGAAGTATACGACGGCGTTACGGGAGAGTTCGTAAAGTACGAGGCGTTCCTGTGTGATGCCAAAGGCAACAAGACGGGGGGCGTCTTTAAGCGAGCTACCGTAGCTAAGACTATGGAGGGCAACCTGTTCTTTGGTACCGAAAACGGTGTGGTATGCTCATTTAATTTCGATATGAGGGACGAACAGGGCGAGATCGCGCCCAGATACTACAGTTTCGACGAACGAGCGATATTCTGCGGATGCGCGACGAAGATGGATTGTTGCGACATTCCCCACTTGACCAAGAACACGGTCAAGAAGTCTACTGTGATCAAAACCAAGTCTCTGCAGACCTCAGCGGTAAAGATAAAGGTAAGAACGAACAAGAAACCCTACGAACAAATCGCTCGTATCAATAGTACCATGTTTTCGTTTGACAACATGGACTTCTCGGACTTTTCGTTCATCTCTACAGAGCAAAGCCTTTTTAGCGTCAAAGAGAAGGAGAAAAAGTGGGTAGAAAAGCAGTACTTCCTCTACTCCGATGAATACATGAAGCCGTTTGCTTTGTACTATCTCTCGTTCCGCTATACCATTTCGGGAAGATATAAAGAGTAGGAGGAAATCTATGAGTACCACGAAAAAGCTCAGCAATATTACATCCAAACAAATATCAGAAAAGGGCGTTCAAGCTCTTGCAAACAGACCCAATGCGTCGGGACAGTACGGCGCGGGCGGCCTTTCTCCTACACAGCTCAAGCTGTGGTTCGATAAGCTCGCCACCTTTCTTGCGGAAAAAATCAATGAGATTCAGAACGCTATTTCTGCAGACGAGGCGGCAGCTTACATCCGTCTTCTTTTGGACGAACAAGGAGTCGAGAACCTCGACGACCTCGTCAAATCCTTCTCAGATGGCTCTTTTGCCGAAAAAATTTTGTTCGTATTTCCTTCCGTGGCGGGATCTCATAAAATTCCTCTTCAGACAGCGATAAACAATATTGCGAAGCTTTTGAGCGAGAACTCCGAGAATATCGAGAACCTGTTTGATTCCGTTGAAACCAACGCAAAGGCGGTGTCGAACCACAATGTAGCGGGTGACGCGCACAACGACTTGCGGTTGCTCATCGCAGGTTTAACAACTCAACTAAATA
>JAZSNZ010000375.1:0-2507 GCA_045536645.1 Acutalibacteraceae bacterium | reverse complement strand
TGTAGTAACAGGCAACCCCATCAGAGCGGAAATGCTGACCTACGAAAAGGAGCAGGCAAGACGCGAGCTGGGTGTTGATGACAGACCTCTTATCCTCTCTTTCGGCGGCTCTCTGGGCGCACGTACCATCAATGAATCCATGCTCGGAATGCTCAAGCGCAGCGCAAAGGACGGAAAGTATAACCATATCCACGGTTACGGACAGTACGGCTCTTTCGTGCCCGAAACCCTTAAGGCAGAGGGAATTGACACCGAAAAATGCGACAACCTCGATGTGCGTGAGTACATAAACGATATGCCCAGAGTACTTGCGGCAGCAGACCTTGTCATCTGTCGTTCGGGCTCTATGACCCTTTCTGAAATACAGGCACAGGGCAAGCCTTCCATACTCATTCCATCCCCTAATGTAGCGGAAAATCATCAGTATCACAATGCAATGGCGCTTGTCAACAGAAACGCCGCAAAGTGCATTGTTGAAAGTGAGCTCAATTACGAAAAGCTCATGGAACAGATCGATGAACTTGCTTCAGACAGAGAAAAGCTCCGTCTTATGGGCGAGAACGCACGCAAGCTTGCAATCACTGATGCCTGTGTAAGAATTTACGATGTGGTACTCAAATACGTCAAAAAAGACTGATAAATGAACTTCGCACACCCTTTCGACATAGTATGGTGGTACAAATGCTGTTCGAAAGGGTGCGTGTTTATGTCAGAAATGATAATTTCCGGAGGTCGTGTCCTGTCGGGAGAAATAAGACCTCACGGAGCAAAGAATGCGGCACTCCCCGTGCTTGCTGCAACGCTCGGCGCAAGAGGCGAGTGCCATATACATAATTGTCCCGATCTGTCAGACGTGGAGGCGGCATCAAAGATACTGCGATATCTTGGCTGTAAGGTGACAAAGCAGGGGGATACGATGACGGTGGATTCATCTGAACCGACCCGTTTTGATATTCCCGAGGATCTTATGCGAGAGATGCGCTCATCTATCTGCTTTCTGGGCGCTATACTTGCCCGCTTCGGTGAAGCGGAGCTTACAATGCCGGGCGGCTGTGAGTTAGGTCCCAGACCGATAGACCTTCATCTTTCATCACTTCGCAAAATGGGCGCACAGATAGAGGAAAAACACGGCAAAATATACTGCAAGGCTCACGGCGGATTACAGGGAACTACTGTTACACTGAGCTTTCCGAGTGTTGGCGCTACGGAAAATGTAATGATAGCGGCAGCAACAGCAAAAGGCACAACAGTGATAACCAATGCTGCAAGGGAGCCGGAAATAACCGACCTTGCAAACTTTCTCAATTCCTGCGGAGCGAAGATAAACGGAGCAGGCTGCGGAAAGGTAACGATCGAGGGAGTGGAACGGCTTTATCCTCATTCCCACAGGGTGATACCCGACCGCATAGAAGCAACGACCTATATGTCCGCAGCAGCAATATCAAAGGGGAAGCTGCTGCTCAGAGGGGTGTGCACAGAGCATCTCAGCCCTGTTATCGGTACATTTGAAGAGGCAGGCTGTATGCTGAGAATTTCGGAAAATGAGCTTGAGCTCATTGCACCGAGCCGCCTTTTACCGAATAAATTTATTAGAACTATGCCGTACCCGGGTTTTCCCACCGATGTACAGGCGATAATTATGGCGATGGCGACTGTTGCTCAGGGAACGAGTGTGTTTGTGGAGACTATATTTGACAACCGCTTCAAGCATATATGGGAGATGTGCAGACTTGGAGCACGGATAAAGACCGAGGGCAGAGTGGCGGTAGTCGACGGTGTGCCGAAGCTTTTTGGCGCACAGGTAGAATCGACAGACCTGCGAGGGTCAGCGGCGCTCATTGTGGCAGGACTTGCCGCAGAGGGCGTAACGACAGTAGGAGGTCTGAAACATCTTGACAGGGGATACGAAGCACTTGACGAGGGGCTTTCCTCGCTGGGAGCAGATATCAGGAGAGTGTAAAAATAAGGAGGGCAAATACAGTGCCTTACGACAATGATAAAAACAAGGAAGTCCGTTCAGGCGGTAAAAAATCAGTTACAAAGAAAACAGGTGCTTCGTCAGGTTCGGGCAGATCGCCGGCTTCGCAGATCTCCAGGTCCAAGACAGCCTCTTCATCATCGGGGAGAAGCGGTACATCACGCCCGGCACAGTCGGGTGCTAAAAAGTCTGCATCAGGCTCAGCCAAAACAAGTGCGACCAAGTCAAGCACTGCCAAGTCCGGTACAAAGAAAAGCACCCATACTGCAAAACCAAAAACCTCCGAAACAGCCCGAAGCAGACAGAACACCTCTGCCCGTGATGATTACAAGCTGTTTTCCCAGGATGTAAAAAGAAAGGCACAGAACGAGAGAAGTTCCAATGCAAAGAAAACTGTGCAGAACACAAAGAAAAAGAGCACAGGCTCATCTCAGCGCAGAAAGGGCAAGTCGCAGTCGAGGTCAAAGCTCACCACTGCCCTTACATACATAATGATAATATTCGCCTTCATAGCCCTTATGGTAACGCT
>JAZSNZ010000323.1:0-3152 GCA_045536645.1 Acutalibacteraceae bacterium | reverse complement strand
CTGCCTGAAGGATCTGCCCTGCAGGGCAGCTGTGCCTTGTTTCTGTAGCGATCGGGATTTTCTGCAGCGAGTATCTCTTCGCACTCTATGTCAAAGCCGCCGATTCTCTGCACAGCGTCATTTACCCTCTGACGCTTTATATTCACTTCTTCCTCATAGGAAATATGGCGATACACACAGCCGCCGCATTTTCTGTACTGGGGACAGTCAGGCTCAATACGGCACTCCGATGCCTCAAGCACCTTATCGCACTTTCCGAAGCAGAAGCTTTTGCCCGTTTTGACTATAGTGCATTCGATTCTGTCTCCTATGGCGGTCATGGGCACGAAAACTGCCATGCCTTCATACTTTCCGACACCGCTGCCTTCGGCAGTCATACCGCTTATTATGAGCTCTATCTTCTGGTTTTTTCTTAAGCTTACGGTTTCTTTTCTCATGTGCTGTTACCCGTTTCTCTTGTTTTTCTGTATTTTATCATCATGTACTCATTCTGTAAAGCATCTGACTCTTTATTGTTTCCGCTCTGTAATTGACTTTCCGGCTGTATAATGGTAATATTTATTGCAGATATTAAAATAAATTAAGGATGCGAAAAGAATGTCTAAGAATTACGAAAGCATAGCGGTGCTCATTCCTGCATATCAGCCCGATGAAAAGCTGACGGTATATATTGAAAAGCTTATCGAATACGGCTTTAAAAGACTTATCATCGTCAATGACGGCAGCAAACCTGAGTGCGCCCCCATTTTTGACGAGGCCCGCACTCACGGGGAGTGCTCCGTTATTTCCTACGATGTCAATCAGGGCAAGGGTTATGCACTCAAGACGGGATTTAAGTATTTTCTTCAAAATCTCCCCGAATGTACCGGCATAATTACAGCAGATGCCGACGGTCAGCACCGTGCTGAGGACGCTGCGGCAGTAGCCGATATGATGAGCGAATACAGCGACAGTCTTATCCTGGGTGTGCGTGATTTTGACGGCGAGAATATTCCTGCCAGAAGCCGCTTTGGAAACAAAACAACATCTGTTGTTTTCAAGCTTACACATGGAGTAAAGGTCAGCGACACTCAGACAGGTCTTCGCGGTATCCCCCGTGCTCTTGTTCCTCAGATGGCCGAGGTTGGCGGAAACCGATATGAGTATGAAATGAATATGCTCATGGAGTGTGCTGACAACAAAATACCCATCAGAGAAACTCCTATTGAGACTATTTACATCGACGACAACGCAAGCTCTCATTTCCGTCCTGTGCGTGATTCCATACGCATTTACTCTCTCATTCTCAAGAGTACATTGTTGTATATTCTCTCTTCTCTTTCAAGCTTCCTTATCGATATCATCGTCTTCTCACTGCTTGTTCACTTTCTTCCGAAGAGTTTTTCTGAAATCAGCATTCTCCATATAGTAACACTGAGCATTCTCATTGCAACAGTCTGTGCAAGAATCGTCAGTTCCCTGTACAATTTCTTCATAAACAGGCTGGTCGTTTTCAAAAGCAAGGCAAATACAGGCTCCTCGATGGTGAGGTATTACTGTGTATGCATAGTGCAGATGCTTATTTCCGCTGTGCTCGTCACCAATGTACTTCGTCTTTTCAATCTCGATGGCAGCTTTGTTGCAACACTGGTAAAGTGTGTGATTGATACCATTCTGTTCCTTGTCAGTTATCACATACAGCGCACATGGGTATTCAGGAACAATTCAGAGAAAAACTAATTTTCATAAAAATGAAGCAGGGCCGCTGAGCTCTGCTTCATTTTTATTTATGCTCATTTTATGTTCCCTACACATTGAAAAACACACATTTTATGGTATAATAATATATTATATCCAACAGAGAAGAGGCTGTAAAATGAAACAAAGTCTGAAAATCTTATGTGCCCTGCTTCTTGCAGCAGCCATGCTTCTGGCCGATACTCTCCCGGTACTGGCAGCCGAATCGGGTATTGTTTCTGAAACGGACGTTTCGTCAACAGACATACAGGAATCATTACCCGTGATAATCACTCAGCCTGCAGATGTTGTCTGCGATGACGGTGATATCGCCAGATTTACCGTTGAGGCTCAGGGAGAATCTCTGAGCTATCAGTGGCAGTTCAGCGACAATTACGGCGGCACCTGGTACAATGCTTCGGCAAAAACGCCAAAGTATATGCCAAACGCAACCGCTGATCGTCACGGTCGACTGTTCCGCTGCGTCATATCCGACGTAAACGGAAATGAGGTTATCTCAGACAGCGCATGTCTTTATATAAACGGTGCAATAAAAATAAAGACTCACCCTGCCGATGTCACTGCTGAAGCAGGCTCTACTGCACGTTTTTCTGTAGAGGCTGTTGGTATCGGACTTACCTATCAGTGGCAGTACAGCGATAACAGAGGCCAGACATGGATCACCGGAAGTGTAAAAACCGCTTCCTATGATACAGGCGCCACCGCTGCAAGACATGGCCGAATGGTCAGATGTG
Source organism: Acutalibacteraceae bacterium (assembly GCA_045536645.1). GTDB lineage: Bacteria > Bacillota > Clostridia > Oscillospirales > Acutalibacteraceae > JAISGQ01. The sequence continues at coordinate 681 of JAZSNZ010000323.1, read as the reverse complement.
TGGTCAGTACACCTTCCGGAACCGAGCTCGTCTCAGATCCTGCTTCGCTTTATATTTTCGGAACAATTAAAATAACTGATCAGCCCTCAGATGTTATCTGCAGTGACGGTGACACCGCAAAATTCACTATCAGTGCTTTGGGTTCCGGACTTTCCTATCAGTGGCAGTACAGCGACAACTGCGGTGAGACATGGGAAAACAGCTCTTCAAAAAGTGCATCCTATTCTACCGGCGCTACCGCTGCTCGATGCGGCAGAATGATCCGCTGTATCGTAACAGACTCAAACGGCGGCTCTGTTACCTCAAATTCCGCTCAGCTTCTCATTGACGGCGTACTGAAAATCAAAAAACAGCCTTCCGACATTATCACCGAAGCAGACACCATCGCCAAATTCTCTGTTACTGCTGCAGGTGTCGGACTTACCTACCAGTGGCAGTACAGCGATAACAGCGGCAAAACATGGATAAACGGCTCTGCAAAGACCGCTTCTTACAGCACAAATGCTGCAGAATCCCGTCACGGAAGAATGTTCCGATGCATCATAAAAGACAGCCTTGGAAACGAAGTCATTTCCAAAGCTGTTACTCTGTACATCTCAGGAATCCTGAAAATAAAGACTCATCCTTACAGTGTAGTCTGTAATGACGGCGACACTGCAAGTTTTGCAGTTGAGGCTGTCG
>JAZSNZ010000383.1:0-8588 GCA_045536645.1 Acutalibacteraceae bacterium | reverse complement strand
CAGGCAGATGGACGCAGGGATTGCAAGCACGATGGCAACTATTCCTGCCCACCAGCGGCGCTCTGATATTATGTCAACCAGTTTCTGCTCCTGCGGAAAAACCGACTCCGCAGGCTCGCCGGAAATGATATTGGGATTTATTACAACGGTGTCGCAGAGCGGACATCTTTTTTCGCTATCATGCAGCTCGACACCGCAGTTTACGCAGTAAGACATATGATCCTCCTCTCACTATCTGTGGTTACTTTCGATTTTTACGTGAATGCCCATTTTCACAAGCTCACGGAAGAATTCTCTCTGACAGTCGAGCTCACGCAGGGCTGTTGCGAAGGTAATGTTCAGCGAGCCGTTATAGCCTGCTATTCCCATTGCAAATCCGATACCGTGGGGTGCAGCGAGCATGAAATCGACTGTATTTATATGCTCCTCCATCTCCTTCGGAAGCTTTATCGCTCCGAGATTGGACATATCAGTAGAAAATCTGGTTTCACCTACCGAGCTGTACATCATGGAAAGAACCATATTTTTAAGCGGCAGAGGAATGATTCGCACCATGGGATTGAGTTCGTCTCCCAGATTGCTGCTCATTACCGCATTGAGATATTTTTCCTTGAGATTCATCTTCATGAAGTGATGAACATCGCTTACTATTTCATCGAAGGTATAGTCACCGTATCTCGGCTCGATGCCGGGATTGATGAAAAGCGAGAAATTGCGCAGTGTCTTGCTGGGGTAAAAGCTGCGAAGATTTATAGGCACGCTGACCTTTACAGGCAGCTCACGCCTGTGATTTTCGCTCTTCTGGCGCATATACATGACGTATATTATAACAGATGCGATAAATTCGGTTATTGTCGCACCGTATTCCTTTGCCTTCGCCGAAACCTCTGCCACAGGCATACGGCCTGTGATTATCGTTGCACTGCCCGGCTTCTGCCTCGTGCCCTTTACCCAGTATGCACGGCTTTCCTTTCTTGCCTGCTTGGCATGGAAGCGTGTGTACTTGCGGAAGCTGTCTTCCATTTCTTCAGGGTCAGGCTTCTGACGTACATCGAGAATACCCTCTGCGTCATAAGGCACCTTTACGCCTGTCTGACGCAGATATTCTGCCACCAGAGTCTTTAGGAACATCATACCGCCTGTGCCGTCTGCGATGACGTGCATTATCTCAACAGCTATACGGTTTTTATAAGATATCACACGAAAATGATATCCGTTATTATCGTGCTTTGTGATTACTCGCATGGGATTGCGTACTTCCTCGCAAAGCACGGGCTCTTTGTCATTTTCTTCGAGATAGTGCCAGAAAAAACCTTTTTTCAGCACCAGTGTGAAATTCCGGAAACGGGGCAGGCATATTTTCAATGCCTTGAGCAGCTTGTCAGGGTCGACCTGCTCATTGAGCGTCGCGGAGACACGGAAATTCGGCGACCACTTCGCGCTGATGATAGCCGGGTAAATATTTGCGGCATTATCAAGCTTGAACCACTCGCGTTCTTTTTTATGTGTCTTTTTTTTGCTCATATATTCAGTCCCTTCCTATAGGGCTCAGTCTCCGAAGCAAACTCCCATATCCTTTGCAGTGCGCACCATGTCGCCGTCTGCAGGAACAAGCTTCTTGAGACCTGCTATTTCGGAAAGCGCATTGTGGGATACCTCTCCGTTTATCATTGCAACTGTGTTGCCGTAGTCCTCGTCCTTGATAAGACGTGCGGCATATGCACCGAACTGGGTGGCCAGCACTCTGTCATAGGGGGAGGGAGAGCCGCCGCGCTGATAATGTCCGGGAACAACAACTCTTGTTTCAAGGCCTGTGCCTGTCTGAATCTCATTTGCTATGCGGTAGCTGACAGAGGCAAACTTCTGCTCGGCTCTGAATGCCTCTCGCTCCTTTTTCTTCATTGCAGCTTCCTGCATGCTCATTGAGCCCTCTGCAACACAGATTATTGCAAAATTACGCTTCTGACTCTGTCTCTTTTCCACTGTGTCTATGACCTTTTTGATGTCATAGGGCATTTCGGGCAGAAGGATAACGTCGGCACCGCCTGCAACTCCTGCATAAAGGGTCAGCCACCCTGCTTTGTTGCCCATGAGCTCGATGACCATGGCTCTGCCGTGGCTGTTTGCTGTGGTGTGGATACGGTCAACAACATCTGTTGCAATATCCACTGCGCTGTGGAAACCGAAGGTGACATCTGTTCCGTAAAGGTCGTTGTCTATAGTCTTGGGCAGACCGATAACGTTAAGTCCCTCTTCGGAGAGAAGATTTGCTGTTTTATGTGTTCCGTTGCCGCCGAGAGTGACGAGGCAGTCAAGTCCCATCTTCTTGTAGTTCTTCTTCATTGCAGCGACCTTATCGATGTTATCCTCTTCGATAATACGCATGTTTCTGTAAGGGGTGCGCTGGGTGCCGAGAATGGTGCCTCCCAGGGTGAGGATACCGTTGAAATCCTCGTACTTCATGGTCTTGTAATCGCCGTCGATAAGACCCTTGTAACCGTCGTTTATTCCGATAAATTCAACATCAAAAAGATTGTAGGATGCTCTGACGACGCCTCTTATCGCTGCGTTCAGTCCGGGGCAGTCGCCGCCGCTGGTGAGTATACCGATCTTTCTCTTTGCCATCTTCATTATCCCCCTTTACTTGTTCTGTTCCCATGTCAGGGTGTATTCATACATGCATTTTGATGCCGGTGTGGGATAATTTGCCTCTCTGACAAACACACACTTTTCATCAGATGCAATATACATATTTGCCATTGCAATGCCGACATCTATGCCTCTTGTTCTGTCAATAAAGGGAAGCACAGATATCTTTCTGTAAATGAATATATTGTTGCCCTGGGTTCTGTACCGTACAGGCTGGGCATTAAGTGCTGAAGGTGCCAGTCTGCCTGCTTCCAGGAGATCGAGCAGATTTGTTGATATCTTACCAAACACAAGCTCGTGCAGATGCTTTCTCTTTGCTTCCTCTGCACTGCGTCTGGGGGGAGAGTTGTCCGATCTGCCGAAGCACACGCATACAACATACGGCAGCTGACCTGCTTCATCTTCGTTCTTCTGTCTGTAGCTTCCGCACCAGCAGCTGCCAATGCCAAGCTCAGTCATATAGAGGACTATCTGCTGACCGATAAAGCCTGCATTTTCAAGATATCCCTCTTTCTTCGCAGAACGTATGACAAGATAATGACTTGCCCTCGGGCCTATCATGCTGCTGAAGGATGCATCAAAATCCTCACTGTCTATAATCTCAATTGTTGTTCTTATGTCATCGTGAAGAGGCTTGACTTCGGAAATGAAGTCAAGAATACTGTCGATGACCGATTCAGCAATCGGCTCTCCTGTATATCTTCTGACTGCTCTTCTTGAAATAATAGCTTCCTTACGTGTCATCTGTAAAACACCGTACCTTTCAGAAATGAGAAAGTCCGCATGATTGAGAACTTTTCATAAGCTTGTCATTTTATTTTACTACATAATGTCAAATAAATCCAGTCTTTTTTACAATTCAGCGTTTTGTCATAAGTTGACACTTTCCATTGTTGACACTCTTTTATCTCCATGGTATAATTACTTGATAAATTTTAAATACAAACGGAGGTTTGCATATGTATAACCACGGATATAAAAATGATGTTGTTTCTCCTTCAAACAAGTTTGCCGTTCTTTCTTTCTTCATTGCAATTCTTGCTCTTATCTTCTGCTTTATGCCTCTTGTCAGCTTTATTCTCATTGCTGTCAGTGCTTTTCTCGGCATAAGCGCTTTTCGTGACGGAAACCGCGGCGGCGCTGTTGCAGGTCTCGCAATTTCAGCCGTTACCCTGCTTATCTCCATTATCGTCTGGTCCGCTACAGGCTCTGTCATGTGCGGCGTGGGCGGAAAGACCGAGGTCAACGAGGAATACGGCTTTGAAGAGGATTATAACTATGAGGAAATAAGCCTGTCCGACCTGTCCTATTCCGACCTGTCCTATTCCGATTTGTCCTACACCGACCTGTCCTATTCCGATATCTCGGACAGCGATTTTTAACGCTGAATAAATCCTGATACAACCTATAGGGGCGATACACCCTTCGAGGCATTATACCCACAGGCAATATGATACTCATCCCCTTTATTATGTCTTTATAAAGCTGATAATTGCATGGACGAAAAATCCGAGTCCAAAGGCGGGATGATCTGAAACACGAAATGCTCAGGATCTGTATTCTCGTCGCCGTTCCCATCATCGGACTCGGTGTTATATTCGCCGGAATAATGACCACCCATAACACACTGTGGTTTTTTGTCAGCTGCGGCTAAAGCTTATATCAAAATCGGCTTGTTCTCGCAGGCCGATTTTTTCAAATCAATTCATGCCATGATGTGTTACTTAATCATGGAGGTGCTGTGAATGCGTGTAAAACTGCTCTCTGTTTACTGCGTTTCTCACTTTCTTGTTGATCTGTGCTGTGCATTTTTTATGTTTTCACAAATATTCGGCACGGACGACTGGATAAGTGCTATGCTTATCTATAATTTCTGTGCCTTTGCCCTGCAGATGCCATTTGGGCTGGCCGCAGACAGAATCAGCAAAAATGCATTGATTGCCGCACTTGGTTGTATTCTTGTTGCTGTTTCGGTTTTTATTCCTGCATCTATCACATTCGCCTCGGTACTTGGCATTGGCAATGCACTTTTTCATGTAGGCGGCGGTATAGACGTACTCAATATGAGCGACAGAAAATGCGCCCCTCTCGGACTGTTCGTTTCACCCGGTGCAATCGGACTTTGTATAGGCAGAATGCTGACGGGACAGATGTCTCTTTATATCGCTTCTGTACTGCTGATTGCTGCGGCAGCAGTAATTTTAATTACATCAAAAGCCGAAAGCAATCTTCCGCAAAATGCTCCGCTGAAAATCCCCCGGCTGCACGCAGGTTTGCTTCTGAGTCTTGTCTGCCTTTTTGCGGTGGTCTGCCTGAGGTCTTTTGCAGGCATGAGTTTTTCCTTTGAGTGGAAAAGTGCAATGCCATCCATCGTCTCTGTCTGCTGTATCGCACTGGGCAAGGCACTCGGCGGCCTTGCCGCTGATGCCATAGGTTCAAAAAAGACAAGCGTAATCTCACTGCTTCTCTGTGCAGTGCTTTTCCTTTTCTCCCATATCCCTCTGTGCGGCCTTGCCGCCCTGCTGCTTTTTAATATGACCATGCCCATTACACTCTGGGAAACATCAAGGCTGTTCCCGAATGCAAAGGGATTTTCCTTCGGCTTACTGACCTTTGCCCTCTTTACAGGCTTTCTGCCTGTTTTATTCGGTGCTCCTGCACTGTCTTCTGTTTTCAGTGCTGCTGTTTCCGTTATATCGCTGGCACTTCTGCTCACAGGACTGAGGAGGGGTGGTCATGCCGCTTGAATACATACTTTTATCTCTTTGCATCTCTCTTTCGCTCACTGTTTTTCTTGAGCTGATTTTCGCCCTTGTCTTTCGCGCAAGAGGTCAAACATTGCTCATTGTTGCTTTGGTAAATGTACTGACAAATCCTGCGGTTGTGGTGCTGTTTCTTCTGCTGTGCAGGCATTATTCACTTCCCGAGTTTGCAGTTGTAGCGATTCTTGAGGCTGTTGCCGTGCTTATCGAGGCTCTTATATATGCCAGATGTACCGAAATCAGAAGACCGTTTCTGTTTTCTCTTGCAGCCAATGCTTTTTCGTATCTCAGCGGTGCCGTTATAAGTGCCCTGTTATAAACCGAAAGGAGTAATGATTATGAAAAAACTTCTCTCCCTTATGCTCTCTGTTATTTTCGCCCTGAGCTTTGCACTGTCCGTTTCCGCAGACGTGATTTTCGAGCCTGAGGACGATTTCTACAATGCTCACCGCGACGAATGCGTTTATGTTGACCGTCAGTTTGTTGCCGGGCAGGATGTGGCCTCATTCAACAAGCCAAATGGAAATTTCGTGGAATGCCGTTTTAAACAGGGCGATACCATCAATATTTCTTACACCTATGAGGACGAAAACGGAATCATATGGGGTATCACCGATTTTTCCGATTCCCTCGGCTCTGAAGCAAAGGGCTGGATGCCCATGGGATATCTGGCAGTTGTATATGACAATTCTTCCTTCCTCGCTGAGTTTGACGAACAGATAAACAAGGAACCCGAAGAATTCAAGCTCCCTGAAGCGGATTTGCTGATTTTCTGGGAATATCCCGGCGCAAACAATTATTATGACTTTGAGCCCTGGGACGACAGCTACCGTGATATGAGCTTTATGTATTCATACACCGATCCCAATGGCACAGAATGGGGCTATGTGGGATACTTCTACGGCATGAAGGGCTGGGTGCGTACAGATGACCCTTCAAGCACCACTGCTCCAGAGCAGCTCGAGAGAGAGCCCGAAGTACTTTACCCCGAATCCGTTCTTGATGATGATATTGCGGAAAAGGGCGGACTCTCCCCCATATGGCTGGCTGTTATTCTTGTTGCGGCTGTCTGTACTGTTACTGCTGTCCTGATCGTTATCCTTACAAGGAAAAAGAAGGCTTAAGAGAAAATTTCATTTATAAGCTTTTTGCCTATTTCGCCTACCATATCAAAATTCATTGCATCGATATAGTATTTTTCAAGTTCGTCATGCAGTGTTTTGGCTTCTCTCATATGCTGCGATGCACAGTCAAGCATATTCCGTTCGTTTTTCTCGTTATCTATGAGCGTTTTTCTCTCATCAGAGGAAAACGCTCTTTTCATAAACCGTGACGTGTGTACAGTTCGTCCTGCATCTACACTGTGTACCCGGTTTGCTGATGAGTATGCTGTACGTGCTTCGGGTATTATAAGGTGTTCGATGGTGTCAGGGGCCTGAGAGCAGCGGCAGACGATCAATCCGAAGCCATCTTTTAAAAGGAGAGCTTCGAGCTTTCCAAGCAGTATTGCAGAGCACCGTGTCCAGCGGTCGTCTATGGGAATGCAAACATCGCACTGGTTGTGTATGGTATTTTCAAACACCTTTACCCCGTCCTTTGTCACAGCCGAAAGAAGCCGCTGCGAAACACATCCGCCTTTTCCTCTTTTGGGAAGATTTTCACGCATATGTTCTGCTGTGCGGTGCACCTTTCCGATGTCGATAAGGGAATCGGTCCTTGCAAGATTTGCACCGCGGAAGGCATCTGCCGCTTTGAGGCATCTCTGCGCCTGCCTGTGGCACTCACTGCACTTCTCCGTAAGTTCTACTATGCGTGCTTTATGGGGCAGCAGCTTCCTCCTGTCCCAGCACTGACCCAGATCAAGCAGATTTTCACATATGCCGGGATAATTTGCATTTACCACATGGGGGGCTGTGCCGTCCATTATAATGAACTTTCTGTCAGGCATGATGACTGCGTCGAGGGATTCAGGGTCTGAGGAGCAGAAGGCTCGCTCACATTTTTCCCCTCGCTCTGCCGCTTTATTTGCAATCTTTTTCATCAGTGATGATTTGCCTGTACCCGGACCACCTTTGATTATGCAGGCTGTCCAGCCGTCATGAGGGTCGTACGCCTTTTCAAAGAGAGAAAAAAAGCCGCCTTGATAGCTCGCACCTAAAAAATAATCGTTGAATTTATAACTGTTCATATTAAAAGCCTCCTCTTTTTGCTATAGTTTATGTAAAAAAACAAACGAGCGTGCAGGCACGCTCGTTTGTTTTTGATGATGACTGTTCAGAATTTTACCACTATGACAGTTGTATTGTCGATACCGCCTCGCTCAAGGGCAAGGTCAGTAAGTGCTTCGCCCGTCTCTTTTGGTGTTCCGCCTTTGGCGATTATCCTTTCGATATCCTCATCGTAAAGCATATCGGTAAGTCCGTCACTGCACAGAAGCAGGACATCTCCTTTTTCAGGCACCATAGGTTTTGAGTAATACGCCGCAAGAGGCTGATAGTCAGTGGGCATTCCCAGAAAACGCATGAGTCCATGCTTTGCGGCACTGCCCCGTGCCTCTTCTTCTGTAATAATACCCTTGTTAATCAGGTACTGTGCCTCTGTATGATCCTTTGATATCTGCATCAGCTTGCTCTTTGAAAAATAATATGTTCTGCTGTCACCGATATTTGCAGCAAAAAGCTTTCCTTTGTAAAAACAAACCAGAGAACATGTAGTGCCGATGATGCTTTTTTCTAGTTCCTTTGCCTTTTCCGCCACCGCTTTGCTGGATTCCTTAAAAAACTCTCCGACCATTTTAGTAAGCGGGCCATTGTTCTGCTCAATAAAATCCTTGTGCGCTTTTGCAAGTATCTGCGCTGCACAACTCGATGCCACCTCACCGCACGCTTCTCCGCCCATTCCGTCAAAGACCGCAAACAGCTGTATGTTTTCTTCCGATTCCTTTTCGCCTGTGTAATTATCAGCTCCACAAGGTGATATCTCACCGTCGAGGAAAAAGCAGTCCTCATTGTTTTCTCTGTAATTGCCTGTTACGGTGGATGCATAACTGATTATTCTATCGTCCATTCCAACCACTACCTTAGATTATTATGCCGCCGTTGGGGCTTATTACCTGCCCGGTTATAAACGACGCCTTGTCCGATGCGAGGAACACAGCACAGTCTGCTATTTCCTCCG
>JAZSNZ010000104.1:0-4792 GCA_045536645.1 Acutalibacteraceae bacterium | reverse complement strand
TATACAGGAGTGGCTGGGACACAGCGACTTTTCAACCACGGCGAATATCTACGCTCATCTTGATTACTCCGCAAAGCTGACTTCGGCGCAGGCGATGGTGGAAGGAGTCAATCTTCCATCAAGTCAGTTTTCGAGCAAGTGGAGCGATATATCCGACGAAGATTTCACAAATACAGACGAGTAAAAAAGTTTACTTACTGTGTGCCGCACAACATTTTTGTTCTTTCCAAAATCGTGGAAAGAACAGCCAAAATCGAGGCTAAAATGACCGGTTTTCGCAAGAATGCAAAAAAAGAAGAACCCTGACAAACCGCATAGTTATCAGGATTCTTCTTGGCGGAGAGTTAGGGATTCGAACCCTAGGTACATTTCTGTACACAGCATTTCGAGTGCTGCACCTTCGACCACTCGGACAACTCTCCATCTATGTTTTTGCCGTCATTTTTTCTTGGTTTTTCAAACCTATTCGAACTCAAAAAATCATTCAAATCGGGTTTGGAAAGAACTGACGGAAAGAACTGCAGAAATCATTAAATTGTGAAGTACGGAAAAGCTGATAAATAAGCCATTTCTCTCAGACAAAACTGACAGGAGTCTGGCGAATTTCGAGTGCTGCACCTTCGACCACTCGGACAACTCTCCATATAGCATTGCAACGAAAAATATTATATTTTAATAAAAACTGTTTGTCAACATAAATTAACCGACAGAAGCCATAAAATGTTCGCCTGCTTGATGTTGCAATTAGTAATCAAATAGGTTATACTATACACAATAGGTATTGAGTGCTTTATTGGCGCCTCAATAATGTTATTTCATCCGCTGCGAAAACAGCAATCACATAAAACGGAGGAAACAAAAATGAATCAGATTACAAAAGATACAATCATCGGCGATATCCTTGACATGGATGCAACTACAGCACCCTTCTTCCTTGAGATGGGAATGCATTGCCTTGGCTGCCCCTGCTCCAGAGGAGAGACAGTAGAGCAGGCCTGCGGAGTACACGGTGTAAACTGTGACGAGCTTGTTGCAAAGATCAACGCACACCTGGCATCCAAGTAAAATCAAGCAGAAAAACGCCGATTATATCGGCGTTTTTTTAAAGAGGTGAAAAGATGGCTGAAAAAAGAAAGTTTACATTAGGAGCGAGATTGTCCGCCTGTGCATCGCTGGTCAGAAAAGACGCAGTGGTTGCAGACATCGGAACAGACCACGCCATGCTGCCTGTATATCTCATTGAGAATGCGCTCTGCAAAGGTGCGATAGCGTCGGACATAGCGCAGAAGCCTTATGAGGGAGCGGCAGCTTTTGTCAGAGAGCATGGACTGACAGAAAAAATAGACGTTCGCCTTGGAGCAGGTCTTGATAAAATAGTCCCCGATGAAGTAACGGACATAGTAATAGCAGGCATGGGCGGCGAACTGATAGTGCAGATACTTGAGGCTGCACCGTGGACAGAAAACGAAAAGTACAATCTCATACTTCAGCCCATGACAAAGGCAAGCATACTTCGCTCATGGCTTATAACTAACGGTTACTCAATGGAATCGGAAACGGCGGTTACAGACTCGGGCAGAGATTATACCATAATAAGCAGCCGATATACAGGAGAAAAAAGGATTCCGTCAGAGATTGAGATATATGTGGGCAAGCTCGTGCCGTGCGAGAATGACTCTGCGCGCAGACTGCTTAAAAAACAGGCAAAAATGCTTGAAAACAGGCTTAAGGGAATAAAAGCAAAGGACAGCGTACTTGCATGTGAATACATAGAGAATATTATCTTTCATCTAAATAAATTCTCGGAGGAATAGACATGACTATAAAAGATATATACAGTGCCATAAATGAGCTGGCCCCCTTTGACACACAGATGGACTGGGATAAGTCGGGCTTTTCGGTAGGCGATTTTGAAACAGAAGTAAAAACAGTGGTTATGGCTCTTGATATAACGGACGAAGTTATTGATTTCGCCATAGAAAAGCAGGCGCAGCTTATAATCACTCATCACCCTCTGATTTTCAATCCTATAAAGAGGCTCATGAGCACCGATTATGTGTACAGACTTGCACAGAATGGTATACAGGCGATAGGGGCGCACACCAACTGGGACAGCGCCGAGAGAGGGGTAAACTATATCCTGGCCTCCCTTCTCAATCTGCAGAATGTAGAGGCGATCACAGTTGATGATGAGCCTGCGCCTCTTGTACGCATAGGAAACCTGCCGAAGGAAATGGACGAAGCAGAGTTTATTGAATATGCCAAAAAAGCTATCAATGCAGGAAATATCACATACACAAAGGGAAAGGGAAAGATAAAGAGAGTAGCAGTGATTGGCGGAGGCGGCGGAGAGTATTACGGTGTCTGTGCTGAGCATGGGGCAGATGTGCTCTTGACGGGAGACTCAGGCTATCACCACTATCTCGGAGCCCACAAGGCAGGCATCATGCTAGCCACCGCAGGACATTATGAGACCGAATTCCCTGCAATAAAAGCGCTCGGTGAGATTCTTGCAGAAAAATTCCCCGAAACCGAGTTTATCACCACACAGAAGGACTACATACTCGGCTATTGCTGAAAGAGCTTTCTCTGACAATAAACAGACGGAGGACAGGAAAATGGAGTTCGCAGAAATTAAAACTGAAAATTTCGAAGAACTTAAAAAGCTGCAGATAGCATACAAAGCGGAAATCGGCGAGGATACACCGACAGAAGCGGAGCTTGAAAGCTTGAGAAAGGCTATCAAACAGGAACAGATTCATTTTTATGGTTGCATATGCGAAAAAGCATTAGTAGCGTGTTGTTCGATATGCTTTACATACTCAACATTCAATTATGGCAAGGCAGGCGTGTTTGAAGATTTTTATATTATGCCTGAGCATCGTCATAAGGGTATCGCCCGAAAACTGGTTATGTATGCATATGAACAAAGCAGGGTGAGCTCTCTTACAGTCGGATGTGCAGACTGCGATGTTGAAATGTACAAGGCAATTGGATTTAATATTCCGCTTGGAAGAATGATGGCATTTGGAGAATAGTCACCTGCTATTATTAAAATGACAAGGAGGAATAACAATGTCGATTATCAAAGATTTAAAAACAGATGAGAACGGTTGGTTTGCTGACGGAAAGTTCGGTTCCGTCTCATTGTTTGAGGGTGAAATGGCTGTTTCAATATTTGTTGATGACGGTGCAACGATTGAGTATGCTGAAAAATGCATTGCACATTACAACCGCCTCAGCGGCAACAGCGGCCTGCTCCATAAATTACAGGAATATCTTGCGGCATTCTTCCTGTATATGTATGACGAGTGGAAAGCAATGGGCATATATGAAGAGATAGTGGAAGACATCGAGCCTGTCATGGAAGGCTATAAGTCAGGCAGAAATCTTATTGAATATCTTTCAAGACCAACACTGTACGTTTATCCGCCCAATGGTGATGGGATAGGATACGGAATAGAATGCGAATGCCCCTGGGAGCCTGAACACCAGTGCCTTATAATAATCCGCAATGATGAATTGCTGTATGCAGGTCCGTCTGACGGTCTGGACGCATGGGGCGATGAAGAAGATTATTATTGCATTTGGCATGATAATGCAGAATAAAACTATACACTGAATAAAAAACGATATCGATGCATAAAAGCATCGATATCGTTTTTCTTATATACCAATTGAATGCTTACCTCGCTGCTGTTCGCCATCAGTCAGCAGACTGATGGCATAGTCTGCATAGGGAGTACGAACCTGTCCGCGTCGGGTCACAACAACAGGCTGACGGGAATAGAGGCTGTTTTTAACAATATATAAGGATAGATTATTATCGAAGTACTGACTGTGAACAAACTGCAAGGGAAGCAATGCAGCACCAACGCCTGCTCTGGCCATGGCCCATGCAGAGGTAATTCCCATGACCTCTGCGGTGATGTTTGGAGTTAAATCAGAGGCGGTGCACAGCCCGTCAAACAATTGGCGCAGCTCCTGACCGTGACTGAGTACCACAAAGGGAAGATTTGTCAGTTGGCTGAAATCCACCGACGGATATTCTCCGTTCTTGGTAGCAGGGAGCTCTCCGACCATTGAACTGTGAACTGCCAGCACCAGTGTGTCAGGCTCGAGGGGAATCGTATCAAGCAGAGCGGTATCAACAGGAAGGTTGACAATGGCAAAATCGTATTTGCCGTCAGCTGCCTCCTTGCGCAGCTGAGCACTTGGCACCTCCTGCAATGATACCTGCACGCCAGGGTATTTGCAGTGTATCTTTTTTACAAGGTCAGGCATTATATACAGACTGCGAAAAGGTGTTACACCGATAATAAGACGACCGCTTTCGCCTGTCTGAAACTGCCCCAGTGATTTTCGGAGCTGTTCCTCTCTGTACACCAGCTCACGGGCATTGCGAACAAAATATTCACCGGCAGGTGTAAGCGTCAGCGGACTGTGATTTCGGTCAAATAATTTAACTCCCAGTTCCTTTTCAAGATTAAGTATCTGTTTGCTGAGAGCAGGCTGAGATATGCCCAGCTGCTCGGCAACCTGAGAAAAATTCAGAGTCTCCGAAAGTGCCACAGCGTATTGTATCTGTTTAGTGTTCATGTTCAAGCTCACCTTTGTTCTGCAATTTACATATGTCCTGATATTTAGAATACCCTTTCGCTAAAAAAAAATCAACGTATTATTACTGAAAAATTATAATTTCTATTGACAAAAGGGAATGGACTCGTTATTATATTCCATAAAGGGAATAACCCCCATAACCTTTTTGGAGTGAAAGGAGCTTTTACCATGG
>JAZSNZ010000171.1:0-8617 GCA_045536645.1 Acutalibacteraceae bacterium | reverse complement strand
CTTCCTAAGACCGCTTGGCCTCCGACTTAATGAAGTAGGAATTGTGTTCTCGGTGGTGTTTGAGGTGGTGTTTGAGGTGGTGTTTGAGGTTGAGGTGCTGCGTGAGGTGCTTGTGGTTGTTCTTGATGTGGAACGTGAAGTACTTCTTGAGGTTGTCCAAATATTATTTCTGCGTGTGGTTGTTGTTCTCGAAGTGGTTCGTGAAGTTGTATTGCTGATGGAGGAATTGGTCCGAGTTGATGACATTTCAGAAACCGGACTTGATGTGGTAGAAGCAGTTTCCTCGATTATATCAGTGTTATCGCTTGCTGATATATCTGACGGAGATTCCGGATAATATGAAAATTCAGATACGAGAATTATAAGCTCATAAGTACCGAGATGGTACACGGAAAAATCGTAGAAGCTATGGTCTGCAAGGAATTTTTCAACTGCTGAGAGTGTCTTGTCATCAAAAATACCTGTAAGATCACTTGGGGAAAGAAGCTCAAGATTGAGAAGCGCATTCTGGAGTTTCTTTACCTCATCATTGGACGAACCTGCTTCGAAGATAACGTTTTTGTATCTTTCTGCATCGGTTTCTGATTCTGTTGTTACAAATGTTGAATTATAAAGTGATTCATCAATTATTATCTCATTTGAAAAACAGCTTGCGTTAGGCAGAATAAAAGAGATAAGAACGATTACTATTAAGAATACAGAAATAATTACTGCAAGTCCAATGGGAGAAGAGAAAAACTCAGAAGACAGCACATTTTTTTTGAACCATGCCATCGCATCGGAAAACCATACTGCAATTGCAGATTTCTTCTTCTTGGGAGCTGATGATGAAGATGAAGAACCCCTGCGTACAGAGGGAGAGGAGCTGACGGAAGAAGTCTTGTTGAGTGAAGTTGAAGAAGCATTTTTTTCAACAGATGCTTTAGGGGAAGCTCCGGACTTTTTTACTTCAGCAAGCTCATTTGCGGTAGATACCACCCTGCGAACCTGAGATGCAGAAGACTTTGGCTTGCCTGAAGCAGAAGGTTGAGCAGGTCTGGAAGCAGAAGGCTTACCGACTGTCGATGTTTTTCCTGCAGCAGAAGTCTTTTTGGGAGCTGGCGGAGAAAACTGAGATACAGGCTTCTTTATATCATCAGGTTTTGCTTTTTCAGGAACGGAATCCATATTTTCTGATGTTGTATTTTTCATTTTACGAAATATCCTCCTTTATCAATACATCGAAACAGGTATTGAATTAATCTACGGTCTCGCCGACAGGCTGACCGTAGCCGTATCCATAACCGTAGCCGTATTTGCCGTAGCTATGAGATACCTGATCGGAGTCAGTGATAATGATACCCAGAAGATTTGCCTGAGTGCTTTCGATTTTTGTAAGAGCCTTATTGAGGTCACTGTATTTTGTTGAACCCTCACGGGCAAGCATTATGATACCGGCAGCATGCTTTGCAAGGAGCAGGGCATCAGCAACAATATTTACGGGCGGTGAATCGATGAAGATGTAGTCGTAGTTCTCAGAAAGGGAAGCAACGAGCTCAGTCATCTTATCAGAACCGAGCAGTTCTGAGGGATTTGGGGGAATAGGACCGCCGGTGACAATGTCGAGATTCGGACGGATATCCTTGACCATTGCAGATTCGATTGTAGACATACCTGCCAGAACACGGGAAAGACCTTTGGAATTGTTTTTGTGGAAAATTCTGTGGAGAGTGGGATTACGAAGGTCGCCTTCCATAAGCAGTACCTTTGAACCTGTGGATGCCATTGAAATTGCAAGGTTGACAGCAGTTGTCGATTTGCACTCGTTAGGCAGTGAGCTCGAAATGATTATGACCTTGTGGTTTGTGGTAGACATGGAGAACATAAGGTTTGTTCTTACCATGTTGTATGCTTCGGTCATAATAAACGGTGAACTATTCGATATAATGGTGAAGTCTGTAAAGAGCTTCTTGTTAGTCATTTTGTTTGATGCAAGAGCCTTGTTTGCATTAAGGACAGAGGTGGGGATGTTGAGCTCCTTCAGACTGAATATATCGGGAATAGAACCAATGACTGTCGCATTACACTTGTTTGTAAGATCCTGCTCATTCTTGACAGTATTTGCGAACATGTCAATGAGGAAATAAACTACTGCAGAAAGAACAAAACCAAGGAAAAAGGCAATAAGAGTAAACAGAGGAGTGTTGGGCGACGTGGGAATACCGTCAGCCTTTGCTCTGCTGAGAACCTGAACTGAACCACCCTTGATAACATCGCGGATAACCTCCGGCGCGATGTCCGCATAGCCGTTGCAGAGGTTTGCGGAAAGATAGGGATCGTTGGTTGTTGCTGTGATTTTAAGTACCTCGGTATTTTCGACTGTTGAGAAAGAGATCATTTCAAGAATGTCTTCCTTCGAATACTCGAGCTTTGTCAGATCCATGAGCTTGTCAAGAGCCTTGTCGGTCTGAAGAATGACCTTATAGGTATTAACCAGCTTCTGAGAAGCATTGATGTCATTGGCATTGACGTTCTGGTCAATGGAGTCTTGCTGAGCTGTTATATTTGTAACATAAAGAACAATACTTGACTGATATTTCGGCTTTATGACAAAGGAGCAGAGCAAAAAGACAACAAGGCCTGTAATAACAGAAATAATGACAATGCTCCTGAGTTTCGATTTAATTACATTAAATATATCTAACAGATTGATTTCGCCTTCCATGGGGCAGCTCACCTTTCAGTAGAATTTTAAAGTTGTAGTATCCTATGTACAATAATGTTTTGAGAGAACATTTTGACATTAAAACACCATAAATAGTGATAAGGACATAATGATACAACAATATCTGTATTATATTACAACATAACAGTGGGTGTTGTCAATGGAAATAATATTATGTTGTTGAAATAGATGATAATAACCAAATATTAGTAAGTTTTACAATAAAAAACTAAGTGGCTTGCCATCAAAAATGACAGCAAACCACTGTGTAATGAAACCAAAATCAATTACATATTGTAAATCTTTTCGGGCGAGACGCACTCAACATTGCCTGAGGTGAGAACCTCGAGGGCTTTTTCTTCATTGTTAACGCGTAGAATAACATATGCTCTGCCATGAATACGGCACTGGAAAGCATACATATATTCAACAATAATATTTGCATTGGCAAGAAGTCTGAGAGCAACAGAAAATTTTCCGGGCTCGTCATCGATGCCTACCGCGATAACACTTGTGATGGTGACGGTTAGTCCGGCAGCCTTGAGAGCAGCATAAGCTTCGTCAGGATTATTTACAATAAGGCGAAGAATACCGAAATCTGTTGTGTCTGCTACAGAGATAGCACGGATATCGATGTTTGCGTCGCCAAGAATTTCGGTAATGTCAGCAAGTCTGCCGGGCTTGTTTTCAACGAAAACGGATAACTGTTTGATTAACATCTGAATACACTCCTTTATTCGGTTGTTGGTCAAACCGAAAGAGAAAGCCGTGGTTGCGGCGGATATTAGCGAAATTTATCGCTATCTTTAGTTATACGCAAGCTCGAACGCTTTTGTATTAAGCTCTAAGAACTTGGGCGGAACGCATGCACTGATTGCTTCGAGCCATACATTCTTTTCGATGCCAAGCTGCTTTGCAAGCACTGCCATCAGAACAACATTCGTCGCCTTCTGAGAGCCTGCCTTTTCTGCAATTGCCAGTGCATCGCAGGTGATAAGGGAAGCGCCCGCTGCACTGAGTTTTTCGCAAAGCTCAGCAGGATAAACTGCATTGCCCGTAATAACAGGCATGGGATCGATTTTCTGGGTGTTTGTAACTATTGTGCCGCCTTTTTTCAGGTAGGGAAGATAACGTGCGGCCTCGAGCTGTTCAAAGGAAAGGATAAAATCTGCTTCGCCGAAGTCAATTATAGGAGAATCGACTTTTTCGCCATAGCGAACGTAGGTGACAACAGAGCCGCCTCTCTGACTCATACCGTGGGCCTCGCTTACCTTTACGTCAAAACCCTCGGAAACAAGGGCACTGCCGAGAAGCTTTGATGCGAGCAGTGTGCCCTGACCGCCGACACCGACTATAAGAATACTTTTGTTTTCCATTTCAGAGCACCTCCTTAGTTGATAGCACCGAACTTGCAAAGCTGAGAGCAGACGCCGCAGCCGACACACTGAGTTCGGTCGATCTCAATAACACCGTCATGAATGCTGATTGCAGGGCAGCCAATGTTCATACACATCTTGCATTTCTTGCACTTATCCTGATCAACAGAGAGCGGAGCCTCGTGCTTGACGTACTTGAGCAGAGCGCAGGGACGGCGGCTGATGATAACGGAAGGTTCAGAAGCTTCGAGCTCTTCCTTGAGAGCAGATTCAACAGCAGCCAGATCGTAGGGGTCAACGACCTTAATGCGGTTGATGCCGACAGCCTCGCAGAGCTTCTCAAGAGAAACAGCAGCAGTGGGATCACCCTTGATGGTTTTGCCTGTTGTGGGGTTCTGCTGATGACCTGTCATGCCTGTGATGGAGTTATCAAGAATAATGGAAACCGAATTGGAACGGTTGTAAGCAATATCAATAAGAGAAGTAATACCGGAATGGATAAAGGTGGAGTCACCAATAACAGCAACACTCTTCTTTTCGGCCTCTTCACCGCGAGCCTTGTTAAAGCCGTGGAGAGCAGAAACGGAAGCACCCATACATACGCACCAGTCCATAGCGGAGAGGGGAGCGGAAGCACCGAGGGTGTAGCAGCCTATATCGCCTGAAACAGTGAGCTTGAGTTTCTTGAGGATATAGAACAGACCTCTGTGGGGGCAGCCGCAGCACATTGCGGGAGGACGAACAGGAATAGTTTCTTCGATTTTAGTCTGCTCAGTCTCTTCGCCGAGAACAAGCTTTTTGACAAGTCCCTGAGAGTATTCTCCACAGATGGGGAAGAGGTCCTTGCCTATAACATCGATGCCAAGCTGCTTGCAGTGGTTTTCGATGATGGGTTCGAGCTCTTCGATGACATATACGGTCTCAAACTTAGAAGCAAAGTCCTTGATAATGTCAACAGGCAGGGGATTTACCATGCCGAGCTTTAAATAGCTTGCCTTATTACCGAGAGCTTCCTTTGCATAGCAGTAGGAGATACCTGCGGTGATAACACCGATCTTGGTGTCATTCATTTCTGTCTTTGCAACTGCATCGGTGCCTGCATAGCCGATAAGATCAGCAGTTCTCTTTTCAACAGTTACATGCTTGCCTCTTGCAAATGCAGGAAGCATAACGTTCTTTGCGATGTTCTTCTCGTAAGGCTTGAGCTCGAGCTCAGTTCTGTCGGAAAGCTCGACGAGAGAGCGGCTGTGAGCAACACGTGTGCACAGACGAATGAATACAGGGGTATCAAACTTCTCGC
Source organism: Acutalibacteraceae bacterium (assembly GCA_045536645.1). GTDB lineage: Bacteria > Bacillota > Clostridia > Oscillospirales > Acutalibacteraceae > JAISGQ01. The sequence goes on along the minus strand of JAZSNZ010000171.1, from coordinate 3,237 downwards.
TTATCTCATAAGCGAGCTTTGTAAATGCAAGGCACTCTGCGGAATCAGAGGGCTCGAGCATGGGGATTTTTGATGCGATGGCATGATGACGGGAATCCTGCTCATTCTGGCTTGAATGCATGCCGGGGTCATCGGCAACGCCTATGACAAGACCGCCGTTTACGCCTATGTAGGAAGCGGTGAAAACAGGGTCAGCAGCAACATTGAGACCAACGTGCTTCATACCGCAGAAGGAACGTGCGCCGCCGAAGGAAGCGCCGATTGCGACCTCAGCAGCAACCTTTTCGTTAGGTGCCCATTCAGAATACATTTCTTCGTAAGTTGCAGCAAATTCTGTTATTTCGGTGCTGGGAGTACCGGGATAGCTGGATACTACCTTTACGCCTGCCTCATACAGACCGCGTGCAACTGCCTCGTTGCCGAGGAGTAACTTTTTCATATGATAAAACCTCCGTGAGATTCAAATTACTTCTGATTTCTCAGGTCAAGTACTCTCTTCGCCTTGCCCTGGAAACGCTCGAGAGACTTAGGCTCAACCAGAGTGACCTTAAGATCGAGGCCAAGAACACTCTTGAGTTTTTCCTTTATGGTGTTCTGCAGAGCTGTCAGCTCGCCGAAGCTGCCCAGCAGACTTTCGTCAATAAGCTCGACCTTGACTTCCAGTGTATCCATAAAGCCGTTTTCACGGCGTACGATAAGCTGGTAGTGAGGTCCGATGTGGTTCATGCCCACAATAACGCTTTCAATCTGGGAGGGGAATACGTTGACACCCTTGATGATAAGCATATCATCGCTTCTGCCCATGATCTTTTCCATTCTGACACCTGTACGCCCGCATTCACAGGGCTCGTAGTTAAGCTTTGTGATATCCTTTGTGCGGTAACGGAGAACAGGCATACCTTGACGTGTAAGAGTTGTGACAACAAGCTCACCGACCTCGCCGCCGTCGAGGGGCTCGAAGGTGTTGCGGTCAACGATTTCGGGAAGGAAATGATCCTCACAGAAGTGCAGGCCGCAGCGAAGCTCGCATTCACCGCTTGCACCGGGACCTCCGATTTCGGTCAGACCGTAGTTGTCGGTAGCGAAAAGACCTAGGTTCTTTTCTATCTGGTTTCTCATTTCTGGAGTACAGCCCTCAGAACCGAACAGACCCAGTCTGAGCTTGTAATCCGAAAGAGAATATTCGCTCTCGGCAAGAGATTCACCGAGATAAACAGCATATGAAGGAGTAGCGACAAGGCCTGTTACGCCGAAGTCACGCATGAGCATCAGCTGGCGCTGGGTGTTGCCGGAGGAAGCGGGGATAACAGTACAGCCAAGCTTTTCAAGTCCGTAGTGCAGACCGAGAGCGCCTGTAAACAGTCCGTAGCCGAAAGAGACCTGGAAAATATCATCGCTTCTGGCGCCTGCTGCATAGCAGACACGAGCCATCATATCAGCCCAGTTGTCAAGATCCTGCTGAGTATAGAGACCGACGGTGGGTTTGCCTGTAGTACCGGAAGAAGCATGGACCCTGACGATGTCCTTCATCGGTACAGCCATCATACCTGTGGGATATGTTTCGCGCATATCCTCTTTTGAGGTAAAGGGTATGTACTTGATATCCTTCAGTGTCTTGAACTTGTCACCACTTGTGATTCCTGCTTCACCCAGCTTCTTGTGGTAGAAGGGGGAATTGTTATAGCAGTAATCAACCATCCAGCGGAGCCGTTCAAGCTGCATTTCCTCGATTTTTGCACGAGGCATGGTTTCTATTTCTTTGTTATAGAACATATTGCTACATCTCCTTACTAATTACTGGCTATTATAACATAGTTCATTATACAGTTACAACATAAAATTACAAGAAACAGGGATAATTCGAAAAAACTCGAATTATCCCCGAAAATTATTTATCTGCAAGATTACCTTCGTAGAAAAACTCGTACTTCTTTTTGCATTTTTCAGTGGTGCCGCCTGTAAGAAGGCTGACAACTATGCAGAGAATGAAGGATATAAGCATTGCGGCGACTGCGAATATAGGACCGCAGTCCATGACCTTTCCGAGTCTCCAGGGCATTTCCCAGCCGTTTGCAAAGAGCTTTGCAATTACAGGGGGGAGAGCGATTATAAATCCGCTGAGCATACCTGCCCAGCCGCCGGCCTTGTTAAGACCCTTCCAGTAAAGAGAAATCATATAGGGAGCAAGGAATGCACCGCTTATGATGCCCCAGGAGTAGCTCATCATGTCGAGTATGGGTGTGTCAGAGTTTGCGACAAAGAAGCTTATTACGATAAATACGACACAGAATATCTTGGTAAGAACAGCCTGTGCCTTGGGAGAAATGTCCTTTTTGAACTGACCCTTTACTATGTCCATTGTAACAGTGGAGCAGGCTGTGATTGTGATGGAAGAAAGGGTTGAAACAGAAGCGGCTATAAGAAGAACAAGAACTACACCAAGAAGAATATTGGGAAGACCTGCTTCGTTGAGCATATGGGGGACGATGAAGTCAACGCCGCCCTCGGGGAGCTCTGAGAAAAATACATGACCGAAGGAGCCGATGAAGTATCCTCCGCCAGAGACCAGCAGACAGAAGGCTGTGGAAATAACAGTACCTCTTACAACTTCCTTCTTATCCTTGATTCCGTAATACTTGTGAATCATCTGAGGAAGTCCCCATGTGCCGAGAGAGGTCATGATTATTGTAGCCCAGAGGCTGATGTGGTTTCTGGAGGTAAGACCAAGCTTCTCTGTCTCAAGAGAGAGCTTCTCTATTCCTGCGGTAAGTCCGCCGACCTTATCGCTTCTCATAACGAATATGATAAGCAGTGCAACACCAACGAACATGATTATGCCCTGAATAAAATCTGCTTTGAGCTGTGCAAGATATCCGCCGAGAACAATAATTACTGCAGAAACAATAGCGATGATTATCATGCAGAGCATTTCATCAAGACCGAGGAGAACGGAACAAACACTTGTAAGTCCCTTGTAGACGCTTGCAGAATAGGGAACAAGGAAAATGAAAATAACTATGGTACAGAATATTTTCATTGCATTGCTGTTGAAGCGAGCGGTGAAGAACTGTGGCATAGATTTGATTTTAAGTCTTCTTGTGGTTTCCCTTGTGCGGTTTGCAAGCACTATCCATGCTAAAAGAGAGCCGATAAGAGCATTTCCGATGCCTGTCAGCACAGCCCAGCCGCCAAAACCCCAACCTATTTTTCCTACATAACCAATAAACATAACAACAC
>JAZSNZ010000084.1:0-4680 GCA_045536645.1 Acutalibacteraceae bacterium | reverse complement strand
GAGCATGTATGTATCATCGGTATATGTATAGGTGAGCTTTACCGTTGTTTCGTCAGGTCGGGTGATTTTTGTAAGACAGCCGTTTGTGTATTCGTAGGTTGTCCTTCTTCCAGCAGGGTCTTTTATTTCGGTGAGGTAGTTGTTGCTGTCATAGGTGAAGGTTGTTTTTCTTCCGAGACCATCCGATATATTTGTTATTAATGCACCATTATATGTGATGGTCATTGATTTATTATTTGTTTTGTCGGTTACACTCTTAAGAAAGCCGTATCTTGTAAATTTATAGACTATTGTGCTTTTATCACTTAAGGTGTAAGTTCCATCGGTATTGATCTTAAGTGTTGTATTTTTGTCAAATTCCTTTACGTATTCATTGGTTACTGTATTACCATTATCATCTTTCCTGGGTTCGAAGTAATGAACAGTACCGTCTGCATCCGTGAGGGAGTAAGGGTATAAATTTTTTATATCTGCTTTGGTGACTTCCTCGATACGCTGAGATATGTTCAGTCGCATGCCCAAGCCGTAATGCATACTGCCACCATAGGCGGTTGCGTTTGCTCTCTGACTGTGGTTGTAAATATGCTGGATTGTAACAGGCATATAGTTTCCTGTCATGGACAGATCGGTGTAGGCATAAATGAGATTGCCGTTAAAATCACCGACAGCTATGCTGCCCATCGTGCTGCTGCCTGCATTGTGGTAGGTAAGATAATCCTCTATGCCTTCCTGGTTCAGATAATTGATTATAACGGTCGGAAGTTTAGTTGCTGAAATGCCTGTCATATTAGGGGTATAGAAGGTAGCGTACTTGTAAGTGCTGTTTTCTGTGGTGGATATGAGAGCAAGTCCGTAGTTGTTGCCCTCAAGATACCACGACTTAACGGCGGTAGTAATATCCCAGTATATGTTGTTTCCATTAGTGGAGCTTTTTACAATTTGATTATCGAGAACGGTAGTGTCATACTTTCCGTTGAGCTTGTTCCACGTAAGCGAAGATATGGGGAGATCGCTTGTGATTCTGTGGACATTTATACGTACGCCACCGTCAGCGCCGTTATATCCGCTCTGAGTAAGCTTGAGATTAGCGGATATGACCATATCAGATTCCTTGAGAGTTGTTGGTAGAGTGAATCTGATCGCTCCGCGTACATTCTGGTAGGAACTTGATTCTCTGCCGATATTTATGTAGCCGTAACTGTACATTTCAGAAGAGTTTGGTCTGCTTGAAATGACAGATGTACTTGATATTTCACTTCCTGTTTTTGTATCTACTATTGCAGGGTCGATGACCACAGGATATACGCGGCTTTCGTCAAGCAGCCATTCCATGTCGGGGGTCAGAGTTACGGTATAGCTCTTTTGATCGGATGCAAGGCTCAGAGTGATGCCTGTGCTGACAGCACCTGCTGCGTCACTCATGTAAGGTGCTGAAATTGTACGAACAATTTCGCCTTTTTCATTGAGGATAACAACGCAGTTATTTTCAAGCTTTGCACTCATCTTATTGCCGACATCAAGGGTGAAGGTAAAGCTTTGTGCTGCAGCAGGGGAGTGGAGGATAATGTTTTCCTTGATATCATTTGCAAGCACCTGATATTCAAGGTCTACATCGGACATAACGTCCTCGTATCTGATTATTCCGCCGATGCTCTTTGCGGCCATTTTGGTGTTACCCGCTTTGACTTCGGGAGCGGTGTAAGCAGCGGCTTTTACTTTATCAGTAATGCCGTTTAAGCTCCATCTGATTTTGCCGTAGTCGGTTTTGATGGTCAGTAGCTTGCCGTCCTTTGCTTTATTTGCAAAGGAGATACTGTTGCCTCTGTTGAGAGAACTGACGCCCTCGTCATCTGAGCCCGAGACAATAGTATTGTCGATATCAACCCAAGTACCGTCGGAGGACTGCTCGTGGACGGGCAGATCGTAGATGGCTGCAACCATGCTTCCGTCGGTCAGTCTGAAATGTTTTATAGATTGCTCTCGACGTTCTTCGACTTCGTAAAGGATAGTTTCATCTGTAGCACTGAGTACGTCGGTGTATGAGAATACATTGACTGTTTCGCCTGTAGATTGGCTTTCTGTTTCTGTGCCGGTATTTTGACTGTTTATGGATATAGCACTGACGGGCATTACCTGAATGAGCAATGCGAAAATAAGGGTAAGTGCTATTGTTCTTAAAAATATTCTTATTTTCATGTTTGCTGCTCCTTTCTTCTTAAACATACGAATAATTCTAAAAAGGAAACGCGTTATTACTTAGCACATTGGAATCACCTCAGATATATAGCTAAAAATAAGTATATAATTTGAAAATATACCCGAGAAAATCCCTTGTTGTGACATAATTGTGCATCAATATAATCCGATTTGTAGGAGCCAATAAAAACAATAAATTTTTATGTGAAATATAGCGAGTAACAAATTGGGATTTTCCATTTTATTACCTACAACTACGATGCCATGGTTATTGTTGTTTTTTCAAAAACACAGAATTCCTTCTCAAATCTGTGCTGAATCCGCTGCATCTACGGCAAGCATCAAATTCTAAAACCGTTCTAAAAACGCGTAAAACCCGCACGGTTGTGCGGGTTTTACGCGTTGCATCTAAATCATCTCGCAAATATGGAGCGGGTAAAGGGAGTCGAACCCTCCTATCGACCTTGGGAAGGTCGCGTTCTACCGATGAACTATACCCGCGGATTTCATATAAAATTATATGCTCATTTTGGCTTTTGTCAAGGCTCTACATTTTCAATTCAATTAAATAATTCTTATATATTGAACTATCATCATTAATATTGTAGAATGGTAATAACACATTGTTATATTATTCAAAGGAGTGTTAATTTATGAGCAGCTTTATCGGCTACAAGAAAGGTGTTGACCTTGGCGGCTGGCTTTCTCAGTGCAAGGAATACACCAAAGAGCATTTTGACAGCTTTATCACCCCTTCCGATTTCGATGTAATTGCCTCATGGGGCCTTGACCATGTCCGTCTCCCTGTTGACTACAATATCCTCGACGGCAAGTACGACGACAGCAACTATATGGGCTATGACTACATAGACATGGCTATACGTGAGTGCGAAAGAACAGGGCTCAACATCATCATCGATCTCCACAAGACCGCAGGCTTCTCCTTCGACCATCATTATGGCGAAGTCGGTTTTTTTGACAGCGAGGAGCTTCAGGAGCGTTTCTATCAGCTCTGGGAGGAAATTGCAAAGCGTTACGGCAAGTATTCCGACATGGCTTCCTTCGAGCTTCTCAACGAGGTCACCGACGAAAAGTACGCCAAGCTCTGGAATAATATCGCACGCCGCTGCGTAGAACGTATCCGTCCCATTGCTCCCGACATCCACATCCTCATCGGCGGTATCTGGAACAACAGCGTAGATGCTGTTCCCATGCTGGATGCTCCCTATGACGATAAGATCGTCTATAACTTCCACTGCTATGAGCCTCTCATCTTTACCCATCAGGGTGCTTACTGGATCGACGGTATGCCTGCTGATCTGAAGGTTACCTACCCTGAATCAAACGAGAAGTACAAAAAAATCGCCGCAGAGCGCGTTCCCGAAATACTTAAGCTCTTCCACGAGGTTGACGGTGATGTTTATTCTCAGAAATTCTTTGAGGATATATTCGCTCCTGCCATCGAGTATGCCGAAAAGTACAACACTCCCCTCTACTGCGGTGAGTACGGTGTTATCGACAAGGCTACTCCCGAGGCTACCCTTGCATGGTACAAGGATATCAATGCTGTCTTTGAAAAGTACGGCATTTCAAGAGCCGCATGGAGCTACAGAAAAATGGACTTCGGTCTTACCGATGAGCGTCTTTCCGGCGTTATCGATGAGCTGAAGAAGTATCTCTAAGTTTTTAAAAAGCTCTCACCGAATCGGTGAGAGCTTTTGACTTTAAGAATCCCCTTAAGCATGGGAATCATCATCAATGCTGAATGAAGGGTGAATAATTACATTTTTCTCTCCCTCCGTGTTCATCGCAAGATGAAACTCTACTCCCGTCGTCAGAGGGAGACTTTTTGCGTCGGGGTTGTTTTTGCTGCTGACAAAATGTATAATAAACTTATATGCTGAGATTAGCGCTGTTTCGGCAAACAGAAAATTATCTAACCGATGGTCTTTACCATAATAGGTAACCTGTTGCTTGCCATTTTTCCGTTTTCTACATAGCCACAATGAGTCCAGAATTTCTGTGCAGGCCCATAAGCGGCCACATAACATTTTTTTACATTCCTTTTTTCAAAGCAGCTTTCAATAAATGATACAAGCTCTTTGCCGTGGCCTTTTGAACGGTATGAAGGCACAAGTCCAATCTCCAAAATAGTTCCGAAGCCTTGAATTTCACTAAATGCAAAATCTTCAGTATCAATTGCCCAGAGAGCAAAGCCAATACATGCATGTTCATCTTTGGCAAAGCATCCGTTTATTTTGTGATTAATTACCTTTTCAAACATGAAGCTAATAAATGCGTCTATTTCTTCCTGCAGTGTATCGGCGTCTTCGCCTTCTCGATAGTATGCATTTGCTAATTTATGAAATATATCATAATCGTTCTCACAAATTTCAATATAATCCACCTTGCTCTACCTCCCCTGCAACGTCAAGTTTCACTGGTGCGAGAGCACTCCAAGGCACCCTTGTGTAAAGGGAGGCT
>JAZSNZ010000335.1:0-6672 GCA_045536645.1 Acutalibacteraceae bacterium | reverse complement strand
CCTGCTCCATGCTCAGAGCAACCGTTATGCTTCTCTCACACATCGGCTTCCAGAAGCAGGCAGATGCACTTGAAAAAGCACTTGATATCTGTATGTTCACTGAGAAGAAGCTCACTATTACAGGTCGTGATACAGGATGTACCTGCAGTGAGTTTGGCGACTACATCATGGAAACTGTAGAGAAAATTTGCCAATAAGAACAAGGAGGTAATCCGCAATGTCAAACGACAAGATCTCCATATCAGTTATACGCAGATTACCAAGATACTATAGATTTCTCGGAAGGCTCAAGGCCTCGGGCATAAACAGGATATCCTCCGGAGAACTAGCTGAACGCATGGGTCTGACTGCTTCACAGATACGTCACGATCTTAACTGCTTCGGCGGTTTCGGACAGCAGGGCTACGGCTATGATATCGACAAGCTTTATTCTGAAATCGGAAAAATCCTCGGACTCAACAACAGCTTCAAGGCTGTCCTCATCGGTGTCGGCAACCTCGGAAAAGCAGTCGCCAGCCACATATCATTTCCCGACAGAGGTTTCATCCTTGATGCTGTGTTCGATAATAACTCAAAAATATTCGGAACTCCCATAGGCTCTACTGTGGTACGTGATGTAAAGGAGCTTTCCGAATACTGCAAAGAGGCAAAGCCCGACTGTGCTTTCCTTTGTCTCCCTTATGAAAGCGCAGAGCCTGTTGCAGAGATACTTTACAATGCAGGCGTTCGTTCCTTCTGGAACTTCTCCCATTTTGATTTAACTCTAAAGTATGATGATGTTATCATGGAGAATGTTCACCTGACGGACAGCCTTATGACACTTTGCTACAGAATGAACGAAAACATGAACAAATAAAAATAAACCTCGCAGATTAATCGTCTGCGAGGTTTATTTTTATCTCTCAAGCTCAATAAACAATGCCGGGAGCATTTCAATAATATCTGACGGCGTCATTGCAGTAAAGGAAAGCTTTTTTGCCGCTCTGTCTCCGCACTCGCCGTGAATGTAGACTCCGCAGGCTGCGGCATCACTTACATTCTTGCCCTGTGCAAGCAGAGACGCGATGATTCCTGCAAGCACATCTCCCGAGCCTGCACAGGCCATGCCGGGATTTCCTGTTTCATTTACGAATATTTTACTGTCAGGTATTGAAATAATAGTATTGGCCCCTTTAAGCACAACGGTAACAGTGAATTTTTCGGAAAATAAACGGGCAATTTCCAGTCGGTCATTCTGCACTTTCTCAGTGTCGCAGCTAAGCAACCGTGCCATTTCACCGGGGTGTGGCGTAATTATCATCTCTGATTTTGCCTTTTTAAGAATATCTGTATTTTCAGAAATACAGTTAAGTGCATCTGCATCGATGACCAGCGGACACTCTGCATTCTCAATTATCAGATCAATTATCTGTCTTGTTCTGTCTGAAATACCCATTCCGCAGCCTATAAGGCATGCATCGGCACTTTTCAGCTCTTCAAGAAACATCTCCCTGTCATTTTCGTTGAGGTACTGAGGCTTTGACTGTACAGGCGCAAATATACATTCAGGCACATTCGAAACAATCGGCAAAACACACTTTTCCGGTGTTGCGCACCTAACAAGCCCTACTCCCGACCTTACAGCGGCTTTTACAGCCAATGCCGCAGCACCGGGCATGGTTTCGCTGCCGCAAATAGCCAGAAGTTTTCCGTAAGTACCCTTATGAGTATTATTTTTCCTCTGAGGGAAGCAAAGCCGTGTAGTCTGAAAATCGAGAATTTCAAGTGCAGTATCACTGATGGGAACTGAGGAAATATCAATTCCAATATCCGCAACGAAAACCTTTCCGCAGTGCTCAAGCCCCGGATAAATTACATGGCAGGGCTTTTTTGATGTAAAAGTAATAGTAACATCTGCCTTTACTGCCCCTTTAGCCGCTTTGCCGCTGTCGGCAAAGACACCGCTTGGCAGGTCGATTGAAACGACCTTTGCCTTCGAGCTGTTCATGCATTCGAATATCTTCTGCAAGTCTTCATCGAGTTCTCCTTTGAATCCTGTACCGCAGACTGCATCAATAATTACATCGGCTATGCTCAATGTTCTGAAGAACTCATCTCTGTCCTCCTCAACATTGTAAAGCAGACACTTCATGCCTGCACGCTCTGCTCTGCCGAACAGGTCTATTGCATCAGGCACATTAGGGTATCCGTGAGTCAAAAGCAATCTTACCTTGGCACCGTTCTTTGCAAGAGTCCGTGCTGCTGCAAATCCGTCTCCGCCATTGTGGCTCCGTCCGCAGACTACCGCCACACTTTTATTCTTAGCATCAAACTGTTCCATTGCAAGTCTCGCTGCTGCATTGCCTGCTCTTGTCATAAGTTCAATGTGCTCAGTGCCGTTTGCAACGCATATTTCTTCTATTTCCTTTGTTTTTCTGCTGTCAAGAATCATAATATAATCACCTGCAAAAAACAAGCGCACAGAGAGAACTGTGCGCTTTTAATATAATCAGACGTCAGGAAATACTTCCTTATGAATGCTTCTTTTAACGTAAGGCTTGAGTGCTTTTCCAAGTCTGTCACTTGACTTTATTACAAGCGCAGTCTTACCGATGGTGGGATGACGGAATACCATGTAAAGGTCTCCATCGCCTGAATAGGTATCGCTGTAAACAAGGACAGTGGTCTCTCTGTCGCCGGCAAACATCGACGGCTCATAAATACCCATTTCCTCTGTAAGCTTTACATCGAAATTAATCATTCTGCTTCTCTTGCTTTTTGCAATTATCTTGTCTACAGTAAGCTCACCGTTGACAAAAAGATATTCATATTCATAGGAATTATTTCTTATAAGCTTTATTGCAAGGGCGATAAGTCCAACAAATACAAGCATCAGTATAGCTCCGTATGCAATAATATATTCGATACCTACAATCCCGGCAATAATAAAAACCAGAAACATCGGAAGAATCAAGCACAGGAAAATATAACCGAAGGTTTTAATGCAATCCTTTGACTCAAATTTCTTTTTTATTATCTGTTCAAATACTACATCGCTGATCATTGGAATAAGTCCTCCTTATCTAACACTTATGTTATTATATCATAATATTTAATAGATGACAATCAATTATGTAATTTTTCTCAATATTTACAAAAACAGCTCACGAAATCAGGTCGTGAGCTGTCTATTCTATTTTATTTTCAGTGCCTTAATTTCGGCTGCTACCTTTCGGCTGTAGGAGGTCTGCACAGTTCCCTTTTTCCATTTCTTTGCCGCTGCTCCCTCTCCAAGATTATAACACATAAGTACCTTATGGATATTAGAATGTTTTGCAGTATACCTTGAAAGCATGTATACCCCTGCTTCTGTGTTCTGGCTGAAATCAAGAAAATTTGTAACACCCAGCTTTTTTCTCAAAAAGCTATGGTTTCCTTTGTTTATCTGCATAATACCATAATCATTTGTTTTTGATTTTGCTTTTTCATTGTATCCGCTTTCAACCTTCATCACAGCAAGTACAAGCTCAAAGGAAACATTGTATTTCCTGCATATTTTTCTTACATAATCCTGCTTGCTGTTACTAAGTTTAATATCATAATAAACGTTGCTTCTGCTGTTGAACTTTACATTTGATGAGAGGTTGCTTCCAGTCTTGGCATTGCTATTGAACAATTCGATCTGAGTATTACTGTTTGCAACACCTGTCACCTCGAATCCGACCGTTTTCTGAAATTCCTTGACTGCCGATCTCGTGAGAGGGCCGTATTTACCGTCTATCTCACCTGTATAATACCCGAGAGCGGCCAGCTTGGTCTGCAGATTTTTTACCGAATTGCCTCTTGCTCCATATTGGAGAACTTTATATACAGTAACATAAGAGGAGTCAACTGCTGCATCAGTTTTTAACGGATAAGCACTGACAACGCAGAATGCAAATACAAAAACTAAAAATAAAGAAATGAATTTTTTCATAACTATTCCTCCTGATAGTTATGTATATTCAAATTTCAGAAAAATAGAACTCATCACAAAATAATCATTGACAAAAATGCAATGTATTGATAAAATCAAGAAAACAAAATCAAACCGCTGATAGGGAGATCAAACCGAAAGCGCACTCACAGAGAGTCCGGGATGCTGTGAACCGGGCAGAAAGCGAGTCGGCAAATGGACCCTTGAGGGCTGCGGCGAACGATTTTTTCAAGTAGCAGCAGACGCGTGCTCGCGTTACAGGGCTGAAATGTGATTGCATTTCGTGAGGTGGGCGTTTTATACGTCAAGCAAGGTGGTACCGCAGGTTAATTTACCTGTCCTTCGCAAATATATTTTGCGGGGACAGGTTTTTTGTTTTTCCTTTCCCCGAAAGGAGTTAATGTAAAATGGCAAAGATCCCCTACAAAATCTATCTTAGTGAGAATGAAATCCCAATGGCATGGTACAATATCAGAGCCGACATTAACAAGGATCATTCCGCGCTGTTAAATCCTCAAACATTAAAACCAATCACTGTTGACGAGCTTTCAAAAATATTCTGCCATGAGCTTGCAAAGCAGGAGCTCAACACAACCGACCGATATATAGAAATCCCCGAAGAGATCCGTGATTTCTATAAAATGTACCGTCCCTCTCCCCTTGTACGTGCATACTGTCTTGAAAAGGCACTGGGCACTCCTGCTCATATCTATTATAAATACGAGGGCGGCAACACCTCAGGCAGCCACAAGCTCAATTCTGCAATAGCTCAGGCCTATTATGCAAAGAAGCAGGGACTTAAATCGCTGACAACCGAAACCGGTGCAGGACAGTGGGGTACCGCACTGTCGATGGCCTGCGGTTATCTTGACATAGACCTTCAGGTCTATATGGTAAAGTGCTCTGCAATGCAGAAGCCTTACAGAAAGGCTATAATCGAAACCTACGGCGCAGAAGTCATCCCATCTCCCTCAATGACAACTGAAGCAGGACGCAAAATACTTGCAAACGATCCTGACTGCACAGGAAGTCTCGGAACTGCAATCTCAGAGGCTGTTGAGGTTGCGACCCGAAACGATTCCACACGCTACGTGCTTGGAAGTGTACTCAATCTTGTTATGCTCCACCAGACAATCATCGGTCTGGAGGCAAAAACCGCAATGGATAAGTATGACATTTACCCCGATATCGTTATAGGCTGTGCAGGCGGCGGTTCAAACCTCGGCGGCCTGATGGCGCCTTTTATGGCCGATAAGATTGCAGGCAGCAGATCTCCTTATTTCATCGCCGTTGAGCCTGCTTCCTGCCCCTCTCTTACAAGGGGAAAATTTGCCTATGATTTCTGTGATACCGGAAAAGTCACTCCTCTTGCAAAAATGTACACTCTCGGCAGCGGATATATTCCTGCCTCCAACCATGCCGGCGGTCTCAGATATCACGGCATGAGCCCGATTCTTTCCCAGCTTTATCACGACGGCCTCCTTGATGAGGCACGCAGCGTAAAACAGACAGAAGTGTTTGCCGCTGCAACACAGTTTGCTAAGGTTGAGGGCATTCTTCCTGCTCCTGAGTCTTCCCATGCAATCAAGGTCGCCATAGACGAAGCACTCAAATGCAAGGAAACAGGCGAAGAAAAAACCATTCTTTTCGGTCTGACAGGCACAGGTTATTTCGACCTCGCAGCTTACACTGCATACAACGAAGGTACTATGCAGGATTATGAACCTACTGATGAGGACCTCCAGAAAGGCTTTGCAGGTATCCCCTCCATCCCCGGTATTCAGTAAATCGATTTCCATATTTTGTTCAATGACATACATATGCGTCTCATGTTAAAATTGTTCCTGTAAAGGAGGCGCATATATGTGCATAACCACAGGATAATAAAACAAATAATATCTTTCGTTCTGATTCTGGGAATCGCCTGCTGCTCGGTGCTGTTTTCAAGCAATGAAGCAAAGGCTGCTTCAGCTTCATCAACCGCAGGTACTGTATCAGTAAATTCAGGCAAACTCAATGTGCGCTCTGCACCATCCACAACCGGCAAGGTACTTACAACCTTATCAAAAGGAAGCTATATTACGCTTATTTCAAAAAGCGGCGCCTGGTGGAAGGTCGAGTATGCCACAGGGAAATACGGATACTGCAGCTCGTCATATATCACACAGATTTCCTCAGCCAAGGCAATGTATGTAAGCACTTCAGGCAGTAATCTAAATATAAGAACAGGCCCTTCGACCTCTTATGCCGTAAAAAGCAGGATTGTCAACGGAACTGCTGTAGTAAAGCTGTCTGACCACGGCGATTTTTCCCGGATTTTATATAACGGAACATCAACAGGATATGTAAGCAGCAGATATCTCAAAGCATATTCAACATCGAGCTCGGCAGTCTCGCTAACTGTTACTGACTACAAACAGACCGACAGCCGCTGGGCAAATGTCACCCTCGGCTCATCAGGCAAAACCATCGGACAGATAGGCTGCACTACAACAGCACTTGCAATGACGGAAAGCTACAGAACAGGCTCAACAATTACTCCGTCTGCAATGTCCAAAAAGCTTACTTATTCTTCATCGGGTTCACTTTACTGGCCGTCGAATTATACTTTTGTTACAAATTCCGACAGCTATCTTTACACTATCCGAGGACTGCTCAATAAAGGCAAGCCTGTAATTCTTGGCTGCAAAAAAAGTAATGGCAGTCAGCATTGGGTG
>JAZSNZ010000165.1:0-8369 GCA_045536645.1 Acutalibacteraceae bacterium | reverse complement strand
AACTTATTAAAATACAAATGAAATTACAATTATAAAGGAATATAAGGAGGTGCGTTTATGCTGAAATCGGTCACGAAAAAATACGAGGACCTTTCCACGATGAAGCAATTTGCGTTTGTTTTTTTCTGTGACTGCTGCGGAAAGTCTATCCCGACACCGAAACTGGAATTTATATCCGGGTTTCGGCAGAAACCGTTTCTTACAAACGACGAACGTCAGGCACGCGCAATAATTTACGCCGCCGATCATGACAAGGCGTATGAGCGCGCAAACAATGAGGTTCTCCATGAACTTAACCGCTGCGAATCCTGCGGTGAAATGATCTGCGACGACTGCTCGGTATACGATACTGAGCTCGACGGCAAAGTTTACTGCAGAAAATGCAGGGAAAAGAAAGTCAACATTTCCTGACAGAAAAGATAAGAATAGGCATTTGTTATCTTAAGCCTGTCAGAATCAAATTACAGAAAGGTTGAAAAAAATGAAAAAAGCATATAAACAAATAATCAGCTCATTGTTGATTACGGCGCTTTTTATCGGCGTAATCTTCTGTTCCGGCTTTGGCATGACCGCCTCGGCCGCAACAGCAGTTTCAGGAATTGCTGTAAAACTCAATAAGCCTATTGCAGGAGCTCCTTTTGACTGGACAGCATATATTCCCAATACCACCCAGTACAGCCGCTATACCGCTACCATTTCTGCTTCAGGCGGCGGTGCAGCCATAACCACCGGTGTTTCGTGGTACGATATTACCGATGGAAAAACCATAACCGATTCAACGGCAACTGCCGTTGAAGGTCATGTATATTACGCTACCGTTTATGTAAAGGCAAATACAGGTTATGAGTTTACCGGTCATAACAGCCTTCCTTATACCTTCAACGGTACAAGCGATACAGGTGTAGGCATCATAAATACCACCACAAAAAACACTGTTGTCGGTGTATCCTCTCCCCATTACACCTGTGCAAAGCCCGTTGTCACTGTGTATAACAACGCAGAGAGCGGCGAGATGAAAGATACAAGCTATACATATAAAGCTTCTGTTACACTCAACGCATCTGCATCACCAAAAAGCGGCCGTAAGGTATATTGCGTGGTTTCCGACAGCTACGGTCTGAGCAAAACCTCCGATGTTGCAACTCTCACTTCCGCGACACCGTTTGAGATAACAGAGCAGCCTAAGAGCGCATATGTAACAAAGGGAGCCAAGACAACTGTCAGCGTAACAGCAACAGGTGACGGGCTCAGCTATGAATGGTATGTAAGGCACCCCAATGACGAGCACGGCGAGGGAGAAGAGGAATGGTACACTCTCGGCGAAGATGCTGCTTCAGTCGAGACTCCCAGCATATACGATGAGGTATGGATGTTCTGCGTTATCACAGACATTAATGGCAATGAACTGACCTCCTCAAGAGCTGTTTTCATGCCCGGTGTCAAGGTTTCAATAACTGAACAGCCCAAGGATGCTTCTGCCGACAATGACGAATATGTATCAACCACCGTCAAGGCAAACGGCACAGACCTTACCTATACATGGTATGTTCTCGATCCCGGCAAGACTGAATTTGTCAAGTCCTCTGTCAAGAAGGAAACATATTCCTTCCGTATGGAAGCAGACAAGTCCGGCCGCCAGGTCTATTGCGTAGTCAAGGATGGCATGGGCAATACTGTCAAGACCAGAACTGCAATTCTCTCCAGCAGCGGTCCTATCATCATTCTCGGTCAGCCGCAGAATGCATCTGCTCCTGTTGACAAGTATGTTTCCACTACTGTTGTTGCTGAGGGCGAAGAGCTCCGCTATGAGTGGTGGTATGCAGACAAGTCCATGACCGAATTTGCAAAATCTTCCATCACTGATCCTACCTACTCCTTCAAGATGTCCACCGCCAAGAGCGGCCGTCAGGTATTCTGCGTTATTTATGACAGAAGCGGCAGCTCTGAGACAACAAGAACCGCAACTCTCACAGCAAGTTCTTCCGAATCCGTCAAGATTACCACTCAGCCCAAGGACGTATCTGTTGCAGAGGGAAAAACCGCTTCTGCAAAGGTCGTTGCATCCGGCAGCGGTCTGACTTATACATGGTATATCCGTGATCCGGGCAAGGCTTCCTATTCAAAATCTTCCATTAAGACTGATACATACTCAGTTGTAATGACTGCAGCAAAGAACGGCAGAAAGGCCTACTGCGTCGTTGCTGATGCAAACGGCAATTCTGTAACTTCCAATATTGTAACTCTCAGTATAACCGGCACAGTTAAGATCACCGGTCAGCCCCAGAATGTAGTTGTTGCTGAAGGTGAGCTTGCTTCCACAAAGGTCACCGCAACAGGTGACGGACTTACCTACACATGGTATGTACTCGATCCCGGCAAGACCGACTATGTCAAGTCCTCCATCAAGAAGGATACCTATGAATTTACAATGAGTGCAGCAAAGGACGGCAGAAAGGTATACTGTGTTGTTGCTGATGCAAACGGCAACTCCGTAAAGTCCAGCATTGCTACCCTCAGCATGATAACTGCTCCTGTAATCACCACTCAGCCCAAGAGCGTAACAGTAGCAGAAGGCGAGTTTGCAACCGTAACGATCGAGGCAACAGGCTACGGTCTTACCTATGAATGGTATTACAGAGACAAGGGCGATGACGGCGGATTCAACCTCACAACCTCTTTCAAGGATGATACCTATTCCGTTACCATGAACGCAGAGCGTGATGGTCGAGAGCTATTCTGCACTGTTACTGACAAGAATGGAAATTATGTCAACTCCGACGTTGTAACCATCAACATGAGCAAGCCTCTCAAAATTACCGCTCAGCCTCAGAGCGTTACCGTTGCAGCGGGCAAGACTGCCGCTGTAAGCGTAGTTGCAACAGGCGAAGGACTTACCTACAAGTGGTACTACAAGAACAAGGGTGACAGCGGCTTTACCTACACTTCATCCTTTAAGACAAACAAGTACTCTGTAGAAATGAATGAGGCACGCAACGGCCGTCAGATCTACTGCGTAGTTACCGATGCAAACGGCGACAGCGTACAGTCCAACACTGTAACCCTCAGCATGAGCGGTTCCTCTGTTGTAATCACCACACAGCCCAAGGACGTAACAGTTGCAGCAGGCAAGTTCGCATCCGTAACTGTAGTTGCAACAGGCGAAGGACTTACTTACAAGTGGTACTACAAGAACAAGGGTGACAGCGGCTTTACCTACACTTCATCCTTTAAGACAAACAAGTACTCTGTAGAAATGAATGAGGCACGCGATGGTCGTCAGGTCTACTGCGTAGTTACCGATGCAAACGGCAACAGCGTACAGTCCGACACCGCAACCCTCAGCATGGCCACCAGCACCCTCAAGATCACAACCCAGCCCAGAGGTGCTGAGGCTCAGGATGGAGAGCTGACTTCCACCTACATAGTTGCAGCAGGCGAAGGACTTACCTACACATGGTATGTGCTCGACCCCGGCAAGTCCGATTACGTCAAGTCCTCCATCACAAAGGACATTTACGAATTTACAATGTCCGAGTCCAAGGACGGCAGAAGAGTTTACTGCGTTGTCAATGACAAGTACGGCAATTCCGTAAAGTCTGATGTTGCTGAGTTTGTTCTCGGAATTTTCGATTGATGCAATTTATTAATCTGCCCGACAGATACTGAAAAACATTCGTCTGCTGATAATGCAGATAAATAAAACTGTCTGATGCACACACCCCGAACCGAGCGTCAATATACGTCCCAGTTCGGGGTGTGATTCATTTAATTGTTTGAACAATTTGACAAAGGAGATGTAATTGTGGGTTTATTTGATGTCTTTAATAAGAAAGAATGCTCTGTATGCGGTGGAGAGATAGGACTTCTCGGCAATCGCAAGCTCGAGGACGGCAATCTCTGTAAGGAGTGCGCGAAAAAGCTTTCTCCCTTCTTCGCCGAGCGCCGTCATTCAACAGTTGACGAAATCAAGGAGCAGCTTGCCTACCGCGAAGAAAACGAAGGCGTATTCGCACGTTTCAACACCACGAAGCAGTATGGCAGCAGTCAGATACTGAGAATAGACGAAAGCAAGCGTCAGTTTACTGTTTCTTACAGCATGGATAAAATAACCCCCGATGTAATAAGCTTTGATCAGGTCACAGGCTGTACCATGGATATTGCCGACAATAAGACTGAGCTTAAGCGTGACGGTGCAAACGGCGAAAAAATAAGCTATTCTCCGCCTCAGTATTTGCATAAATATCTCTTCCGTCTGCGCATAACCGTTAATCATCCTTATTTTGATGATGTCAATTTCCAGCTTAATTCCCAGCCTGTTGAAATTTCCGACCTTGACAACAGAAATAACGTCGGCAGCTCGGGAGGCCTTCTCGGCGCTCTGCTCGGTTCAGTCGTTCAGCCGATAACCGACATAAAATATAATCAGTATGCAGAGCAGTGTAATGAGATAATCGGCATACTCAATTCAAAGGATACAAAAGAATCCGAGCCGTCCGATTCAATGACAGGAACGGCAGACTTCTATACTCAGTACAGAGACGGTACTGTCGTTCTGGAGACGAAGGTAACCTGCGGTTTTACATACAGCTATAAAATTACAAATAAGCAGATTTTTGATATAAACGAAAGTGTATCAGGTATGCCGACAGTGCAGGCGATAGAAAAAAGTCTTTCGTCCATGGCAGAAATGGAGCTGACAAAATACTTCGAAGATGGCGGTATAAATGCAGAAGTACTGCAGAATCCTCCTGCAGCGGCATCGGCAGCAATACTTGCACATGCCGGCAAAGTCGTGCCAAATCTGCACGGCATTGAGCTTACTTCATTTAATATAACATCAATGACTATGCCCGAAAAAGATTCTGCTCTTATGTCCTCACTCATCAATACAGTATCTGCAGCCGAATGGGTATGTGAATACTGCGATACCGTAAACAGCGGTAAATTCTGTTCGGGCTGCGGAAGCAAGCGTCAGTAAAACGACAGATTTATCGGATATCAACGGTTTTAAATCGAAAAAGGAGAGATTTAAGTGAAAAAGCTATGCAAAAGAGCAATAGGCCTGCTGCTTGTGCTGGTAATGCTTGTCGGAATAATTGCCGCACTTTGAGCATACAAAAGCATCTGCTGCCACGACATACAGCTTTACTGCCGCACCTGAGGGCAGCATCTCCGGCTCGAAAACCATTTCGTGGGAAGTCAATTTTATTCCCTTGAAATGGGAGATTTACAATAATGATGCATTACAGACAACAGATACCGAGCCATCACAGCAGGACAGTATTTATATTTACGCAAGCAACAGTAAACTGCAGCTGCGTGTATATTACGGAACAGGCGATACCGATTATATTGAAAGTGATCCGTTTTACGTATCAAGTGCACCTGCGTTTGTCCTTCAGCCGACGGATACCTACGGCGATACAAGGTTCTATGCAACTGCTTACTGGGAGGTGAATTTCACCCCGAATAGGCAGGAAGTAGTTATTGATGGTGCTATTGGAACGATAGGCGCAGCCTTAAGACGCTACTCGGCCATCGGTTCAAATAGTGTTTACAAAATACGCTCATGGTATGATGAGGATAATTATATTGAAAGCGATGAATTCCGGTTCCTTGCCATGGATACCATAAAGGTAAATGAGGTAGTGTTCGCAACAGGCGCCAGCAACCCTGATGTCGGCAAAAAAGTGCATTATCCCACACTTTATTCAGTCAACGGCAGCCGTGATCCCCTTTATCTTTCGCTTATTGATCGGGATGATCTTAAAATAACATGGAAATATGCCGCAACCGAGGAGGCAGAACGCACTGAATATCACAAAGGTACATTTGACTGCGGCTATTATGACCTCGTTTTCAATATAAAAATGAACAACGCGATGCAGTTTGACAAGAACTGCGTTCTTAAGCTCAAAAATGCTGACGGCACTTACACCGCAACACCGCTGAACATAGCGAATTACGATGCATCGTTCAGCATTGATATGGGCGACATCGGATTTATTGAAAATATCTGTATTGCCGCAGACTATGATGAACCGCAGCCGGGCGAAAGCACATACGATGTTACCATTAAGAGCGTCAACGGCAGATCCGACTCGGCAGCCCTTGCAAGTATCAATTCATCAAATTCTTATAATGAATGGTATTACAACACCGTCCATTCCGAGGACGGCGATGATTATATGGAATATGACGACCCCACATTCAAGGAAGACTATTCCTATAATATGTGGGTGAATATAACAGCCGCAAACGGATACAAAATCGTTGATGATGTCACTATTACCCTCGAAACACCAAACACAACACAGACTGGTTCCGTTTATTCGAAGGGGAGCAGCTGGGCATCCTTCGACTTTTTCTATAATCTTATCCGTCCGAGGATAGAGGAAGTAACATTCTCTGTTCCCAGTAATGTTCCCACACCAAACGGAGCGGTATACACTCCCGTTCTTGAAAGTGTAAACGGATCGGAAGAGCTGACACATCTCATAGACCTTGACAACAGCAATATTGGCTGGTATTACAGCGAAACCGAATCCGATAAGACGAGTGATTACCTCAACAGCTACAAGGCACAGACCTTCAATCCGCAGTATGCGTATAATCTTTTTATGCGGCTGGCAGCAGATGAAAGTGCATTGTTTGCAGATACTGTTACTATTAAACTTGAATCCCCGAGCGGCACAAAAGAATATGTAACATACGTCACTTCTGAGCCGTATTCCTCGGCTACAAAGCAGATACTCATGGGTAAGCCCAGGCATGAAATTTATTCCATGGAGTTTGACGCTTCCGGCAAATATATCAGCATCGGCGATGAAGTTTTCCATCCCACACTCACCAAGGTCAACGGCAGTGAAGAGCTTGTTTCTCTCATTGGTGAAAACTACAGCAGCTATTGGGAGGAAAGCACCAAAGGCGGCTCAGATATGAATGATTACAACCTCTGCAGAAGCGGTGTCTTTGAAATGGGAAAGGCATATAACCTTCAGCTTTCCGCAAGCGGAGATGAATTGATAAGATTCGACACAAACTGCGAAATAAAGGTAAATGCAGGAGACATGGCATTCACCACATCTCCCTATTATATCAGCACTGCAGGTAATGAAATGTCTGCAAATGTTTTCTTCCCTGACATTCTCGTGCATGATATTACTTCAATTACTTTCTCTCTGGATACAGACTGGCCTCGTATAAACGGTACACGCACTTTACCGACCCTCACCGCAGTAAATGACGATGAATCCCTTGTATCGCTGATGGATAGTGAGCTTACGGGCGGTACATGGTTCTACTCTGACTCAGAATCCTACGATTATAATGACTATTATTTCTATGACGAAGTTGCATTTGCAGAGGGCTTCTATTATGACCTTCATTTCGTCATGGAGACAGGTCCTATTGCAAGATTTTCACCTGACTGTCAGGTAAAAATCAAAACTCCCAATGATACTCTTATCAAGAGCCTCGGTAACTTGCTCTTCTCCGAAAACGGCAAGTGCGACTTCTTCTTTGGTCAGCCCAAACCTGCACTTACAATCACCTCACAGCCGCAGGATGTCTGTGTTGCAAATGGTGAGATTGCCAAGACAGCAGTTACAGCAGACGGAGAAGGACTTACCTACGAATGGTATTATATGAATGCAGGCGATGAAACCTTCACGCTTACAACTACTTACACCACCAATGAGTATTCGGTTGCGATGAACGAAGCTCGCTCAGGCCGTCAGATATACTGTATAGTATTTGACAAATACGGCAACAGCGTAACTTCTGACACCGTAACACTTACTATGAAGAATCCCCTTGCAATCACAGTCCAGCCGCAGAATGTTTCCGTCGCTGAGGGCAAAGGGGCAAAGGTAAAAGTCAGCGCAACAGGTGATGAACTGACTTATAAGTGGTATTACAAGAATAAGGGTGCATCTGATTTCAGCCTTACCTCCACATTCACCACAGACGAATACTATATCACCATGAATGAGAGTCGTTCGGGCCGTCAGGTCTACTGCGTCATTACCGATAAACACGGCAACAGCGTAACTACCGATACAGTTACTCTCACCATGCTCAATCCTCTGAAGATAACCGCTCAGCCGCAGGACGTTTCTGTTGCTGCAGGAAAGTTTGCAAAGGCAGTTGTCACTGCAGAGGGCGATGAGCTTAGCTACAAGTGGTATTACAAGAATAAGGGCGCATCTGATTTTGCCTATACTTCTTCCTTTACCACCAATGTTTATTCTGTAGAGATGAATGCAAGCCGTTCGGGCCGTCAGGTCTACTGCGTCGTTACCGATAAACACAAAAACAACATTACATCCGATACAGTTACTCTCAGCAAAGTCGGAGGCCAAGCGGTC
>JAZSNZ010000208.1:0-5516 GCA_045536645.1 Acutalibacteraceae bacterium | reverse complement strand
TGCGTTCCTTTTCGCTGGTTGCAATGATGGTGGATGATGTTCCACAGACCGATGAGTTCATAGATGAATTTCAGGCGGCATTTTCAAAATAAATGAGGTTTACATAAATGAACAGAATAAGACTTGCAAAGCCTGAGGACGCAGAAGCCCTGCTTGAAATTTATTCATATTACGTAGAGGAAACCTGCGCTTCCTTCGAACAGCAGACACCCTCTGCCGAGGAGTTTGCAGAACGCATAAGAAATATTTCCGTAGTGTACCCTTATCTTGTGTACGAGACCGAGGGTAAAATAGTCGGCTACGCCTACTCAACACGTTATGCAGTGCGTGTGTCCTACTGCTACGATGTGGAGGTGTCCATATATGTCCACAGATCCTTCCATTCAAAGGGCGTGGCAAAGAAGCTGTACGATGCCATGTTCGAGCTTCTTGCCGCCCAGGGACTTTATAATGCCTATTCGGGAATAACAGTGCCCAACGAAAAGAGCCGCCGCTTCCATGAAAAATGCGGCTTTACGCATATAGGACAGTTCCCCGATGCAGGCTACAAGCACGGAGAATGGCACGACGTTGAGTGGATGGCAAAGAAGATACAGCCTCTTGTGCCGAATCCCGATAAACCAAGGACCATAA
Organism: Acutalibacteraceae bacterium; assembly: GCA_045536645.1. GTDB lineage: Bacteria > Bacillota > Clostridia > Oscillospirales > Acutalibacteraceae > JAISGQ01. The sequence goes on along the minus strand of JAZSNZ010000208.1, from coordinate 4,883 downwards.
AAGACCTCAATCCTGAGTTTATTGAAAAGGTACTCGAAAAATACAACTGAATATCGAAAGCTTTGCAGAAGTTCTTTTTTGCATCGCCCTTCAATACAATTTACAGAAAAGTACAGGGAGGTGCAATTATGAAAAGACTGATTGCAAAGCTTTTATCATTTTTAGTCATGCTTGTAATGATCTTGTCGGTGGTTTGCCGCTCTTCCGAAAACTTCCCCGTTGTATACATGATAATGGGGATAAAAGGAATATGCAGTGAGACAGGCGACTGGGAAATATACACAAACAGAACGGATGGCGAAGAGAAGATACTGACAGTGCCTTTGCTGGGCAGGGCATCACAGTGGATAACGGAGCCTATGGGCTTTGGTGTGTGCACGGCAGTGTATTTTCTCCTTATTTTCATGGGCAGAAAAAGAAACACACCGCAGAGCACAGACTCTGCGGTGTACAGAAGATGTTCGGACACTTACGACAGCTGTTCGGTGGGGGATACGGTATCAGAGGAAGATGTCGCAGGCTTCTTGTCCGTTTCGGAGATATCACTTGAGGAAGCGTCACTTCCCGAAATTTCATAGACATATTCGTAATCGTCCATACTTTCCTGAAGGACGGTAACACGCTCAAGAGCGGTCTGTATCTGGGGGTCTTCAGCGTCGGTGAGATGGAAACGGTTCTCGCGCTGATAATCGGTGAGCATAACTTCAAAGGTAGGAACTATGCGGCCATCAGAAACAACAGAACCTGATGCGGTTTTCCAGCCGGAGGTAGTGAGCTTTACTGCTGCACCGGAGGAGAGGGGGAAGACCTTTTGAACGGTGAACAGGCCTGCAGTGCTGACACCTATGACATCACCGCGGTGATAGTCTGCAACCGCACTTGCGAAAAGCTCTGCTGCACCCTGAGTGTTTTCATTTACAAGAACTGCAAGGGCAATCTTGTTTTCGCTGTTTGTATCGGACTTGTAAATAACTGTTGACTTGCCGTCAGCATCGACGGTAAGCATGATATTGCCTGCGGGAAGCAGAGTATCGAGTATTTTGCAAGCGCTTTCAAATGAACCGCCCTTGTTGTCACGGACATCAAGAATAAGACCGGAAATACTCTGATCCTTGAGGCTGCTCAGTGCAGAAGCAAACTGAGCAGGGGTGTTGTCAATGAATTCGGTTATTCTTATACAGCCGACTTCGCCCGATATCATACGGTATTCAACAGAAGAGACAGTATAGTAATCCTTTTTGACAGTGAACTGGTAGTTACCGCCGTCACGCTTTACAAGGAATTTTACGGTAGATGAGTCGGAGGCAGCGAGCTTTGCTGCGGCTGCATTGTACCCGATTTCGAGCACCTTGCTGTCGTTAACGGAGGTGATTACGTCACCCTTAAGAACGCCCTTTTCTTCAGCAGGGGAATCGCTGTGAACTCGATTGACAATTATATTGCCGTCGGCATTCTGTGAGATATCAATGCCGATGCCGTAATCGGTACCGATCATGTGGGAAGAGTACTTGCTGTATTCTTCCTTGGTCAGATACTGTGCATCGGGATCGCCGAGACCGCTTACATAGCCGCTCATAAGTGATTCGTTGAGCTTCTGTTCATCGATAGCGTAGAGCAGACTCAGACGCGCCTGAGAATCAAGCTCGCTGAGATCCTCATAGAGATCCTGTCGTTCGATGACCGCAGACATACGATTGTTAAAGGAATTCATGGCAATGGTATATGTGGCGGAAACAGCAATAGCAGCAATAATCAGAGCTATTGAGAGTGCCAGACCCAGTGAGATTTTTTTATTCATAGATACCTACCTGATAATCATAGAATGGGCGAAGAGATACTCTCGCCGTCAACATATTTTACATCAAAGGCCGGCAGAGGTCAAGAGCTCTGCCGGCCATGGACATATTAGGACAAAATCAGACGTACTTTCTCGGATTGACTGCGGTACCGTTTACACGGATCTCAAAGTGGAGGTGAGGTCCGGTGGAGTGACCTGTAGAGCCGCACAGACCGATGGTCTGACCCTTTGCGACATACTGACCGACACTGACAAGTCTCTTGGAGAGATGTGCATAAACAGTCATATATCCGCCGCCGTGATTGATGATAACATAGTTGCCGTAGCTTGAGTTATAAGCACTGGTGGTTATCTTACCTTCGTTGGAAGCAACAATCTTTGCGCCTGTGGGTGCACCGATGTCGATACCCTTATGGAGCTTGCCCCAGCGCATTCCGTAGGGGGAGGTGATGTGGCCGTAGCCGGGAGCGGGCCACTTGAAGCTGCCGCCTACGAAAGAGGAGCCAACGTCTTTCTTGGTTTCTGCTGCAATAAGAGCATCAAGCTGAGCCTTTGCAACAGTCATTTTCTGGTCTATCTTTTTCTGCTCTTCCTCAAGAGCCTTCTGGTCCTTTTCTATTTCAGCAAGGAGATCTTCAGCCTTTTTCTTTTCGTCGTCAAGCTCAGTTTTCTTTGAGTTGAGTGTGACTCTCTGTTCATCAAGAGCCAGACGCTTTGTCTCAACGGTAGCCTTCTTATCTTCAAATGTAGCTTTGTCTACGGTTATTGCGTCGATGATGGCCTGATCGTGCTCAGCCATCTTTTCTATGTAGTACATACGAGTGAGAAGATCATCGTAGCTTTCTGTGCTGAGGAGAACCTCAAGACCGCCTGTGATATCGCCGGACATATACATTGCACGAAGTCTCTGCTTAAAATTGCTGTAGTTCTCGTCAATTTTCTCCTCGCGGACGTTGATCTCAGCCTCGATGGCAGAAATCTCGGCCTCGGTTGCCTCTATGCTTTCGTTTAGAGTATCGACCTGAGACTGAAGATTATCAATGAGGGAGTTGATGGTGTCAAGCTCTTCCTGAGCAGAAGCAGCCCTTTCGCGGATAGTTGAAAGTCGACTTTTGATATTTGCCTGCTGCTTCTCAAGATCCTTCTGCTTTGCCTCAAGCTCAGACTGAGTGGCAGCGCTGACGGTAACAGTACCGGCAGTGTTCTTTTCGGGAGCAAGGAAAATACAGAAGGACATCAGTGAAAGGACAACAATAAGACCTGCCATTATTTTCTTAGTCATTATTCAATCCTCCGTCTTTCTTAAGATATTTGCTGATGGATATAAGGCTTCCTCCTGCGCCGGCGAGGATGCCTGCGCCGACAAATGCAAGGAGAACCACCCACCAGAGGTCGCCGAAGTTGAGAATGGACATGGTTGAGAAAGATGCCTTGACTGCCTTGACTGCGGTCTGATAAACATACCAGATCAGTCCAAAGGAAACAAGACCTGAGATAATGCCGATTATCATACCTTCAACAAGGAAAGGGAGTCGAATGAACCAGTCAGTGGCACCGACTGATTTCATAATGCCTATCTCCAGCTTGCGAACATACATTGTAAGCTTGATGGTATTGGTAATAATAAAGAGAGAAACAATAAACAGCAGTCCGACTATCCAGAAGCCAACAACAGAAACTATCTTGTTTATGTTGTTAAGTCTTGTAACGAACTCACGCTTATCACTGACGTGCTGAACAAAGTTGTTCTGCTTTATGAGTTCTATTGTGGTGTCAAACTGTGAAATATCGTTGAATGTAACCTTGAATGCATGGGGGAGGAACTCCGAGGTCTCGCCGAGGACATTGGTGTCGAGGATCTCCTGAGTGTCGCTCATGCCCTGCATGATGCTGACAAATGCATCGTCACTGGATATAAATTCAAGCTCATTTATGTTGTTGATCTCGGAGAGCTGATTTCTTGCAACCTGAATATCAGATTCACTGATATTATCGTTGAGGAACACCATAACAGCATTCTTGTCGGTAAGATAACCCATAGCATTTGAAATATTTACAGAAACGAGCGCTGCACAGCCCATGAGAAGCAGGCAGCAGATGAGAACGCCCATTGAAGCGAAGCTCATAAGACGGTTGGTCCACAGATTGCGGAATCCTTCCTTGACAAGGTATTTAAAACTGCTAAGCATAGAATTCCACCTCCGGACCGCTGTCTGCAACGAGTTCTCCATCCTGGATCTCAATTATTCGTCTGTGGAATCTCTTAACCAGTGAATGCTCATGAGTAACCATGAGGATTGTAGTGCCTCTGCGGTTGATTTCGTTGAGCATATCGACTATCTCGAAACTCATGCGAGGGTCAACGTTTCCTGTAGGCTCGTCCGCAATTATAAGAGCGGGGTTGTTGATAAGGGCACGTGCAAGACCGACGCGCTGCTGCTCACCGCCGGAAAGTTCCTTGGGGTAGCACCTGGCTTTATCACTCAGTCCGACGAGACCAAGGACATAAGGTACTTTTTTACGTACAGCTTTGGTGCTCATGCCGGTAACGCGCATTGCAAAAGCAACATTATCAAAGACAGTCATATTAGGGATAAGACGAAAATCCTGAAAAACAATACCCATAGTTCGTCTGTAATAGGGAAGATCCTTGTGACGAAGGGTAGAGAGCTTATGACCTGCGACAATAATTTCACCGGAAGAGGGAAGCTCCTCGCGCATAACGAGCTTAAGCAAAGTGGATTTGCCCGAGCCGGAAGAACCAACTATAAAAACAAATTCACCCTCGTTTACATAAAGATTAAAATCTCTGAGAGCTTTGGTTCCGTTGTCGTAGGTCTTATAGACGTTGCGAAATTCTATCATTAAAGGTTAACACTCCTTTATTCCAGTGGTGATGCGATATTCAAGATTTCAAGCGAGATAGTACAACTTGGAGTATCTTCTCGAATTATAATACAGATTGGCTTTCCATTTGTTACATAATTGTTACGAAAATCATTTATAAAACAGAAAGTTCGCAGAGAAAATCTTCCAAAAAATCATTATGTGAAAACTGAGTGAACAAGCTTGCTGATAATCGATA
>JAZSNZ010000123.1:0-4866 GCA_045536645.1 Acutalibacteraceae bacterium | reverse complement strand
AGGAGGAGGTGCACCGTTTCGCCATAAGCTATCACCGTAAGACAAGAGCAAAGGGTATAGTTGGCTCTTCGCTGACAGCCATAGAGGGTATAGGAGAAACAAGAGCAAAGGCACTTCTTAAGCATTTCAGAACAATAACGGCGATAAAAAACGCCTCAGAAGAAGAACTTGCCTCGGTTTCGGGCATGACAAAAACAACTGCAAAGGCAGTGTACAAGGCTTATCACGAAGAAGAGACAAAATAAAACATGATAAACATAATATAGACACTTTACAAGCAAATTACTTTGTGTTAGACTGTGTTATGTAACCAAAGGAGTATTTATATGAGAATCATAACTGGAACCGCAAGGGGACGAAAACTTAAAACACTTGAAAATCTCGATGTAAGACCCACTTCCGAACGGGTCAAGGAAGGTCTTTTTTCTGCACTTCAGTTTTCTGTCGAGGGAAGAAGAGTGCTTGACATGTTCGCAGGCAGCGGACAGCTGGGACTGGAGGCACTGAGCAGAGGGGCACGCAGTGTGCTTTTTCTTGAGCAGTCCCCCAAGGCAGCTGCCGTAGTGCGTGATAATATTGCAGCATGCGGCTTTGGCGACCGTTCAAAGCTCGTGCAGACTGACTCGCTGAGCTATCTTCGAAACAGCGAGGAAACCTTCGATATAGCATTCATCGATCCTCCTTACGCAGACGAAAAGCTTGACAGCTTTATAAAGACTGCAGTTGAGCATATGTCAATCACAGGCACAGTGTGTGTTGAAACTCCCAAGGAGCGTGTCCTGCCCGAAGCCTTTATGGGCGTGGTGGAGTTTGTCATAGACAAGACTTATATTTACGGTAAGACGAAAATAACAATGTATCGCAGACGTGCGATAAAGGAATAAGGTGTGAAGTATGAGAACGGCAATCTGCCCGGGCAGTTTTGACCCGGTAACGATAGGACATCTTGATATAATCAACCGTGCGTCAAAGATCTTTGACAGAGTTGTCGTTGCAGTGCTGCATAACCCGCGTAAAAGTGCGGTTTTTTCGGATACAGAGCGAGTGGAGATGCTTGAGAGTGTGGTAAGTCACCTTTCCAATGTGGAGGTCATCTGCCACTATGGACTGCTGGCAGACCTTGCAGATGAAATCGGTGCAAATGTAATAGTAAAGGGTCTGAGAGCGGTGTCTGATTTTGAGTATGAATTTCAGATGGCGCTTGCCAACAGAAAGCTCAACCCCGAGGTCGAGACCATGTTTCTTACAACAAGTGCGGAGAATATGTTCCTGTCCTCAAGTGTTGTAAAGCAGATTGCAAGCTTCGGCGGGGATATCTCAAGCTTTGTACCGGCAGATCTGTGTGAAAAGATAGCAACAAGATTAGGCGCAAAGGAGAGTTGAGAACGTGAAGAGTGTAGAAGAGTTAATTGAAGAAATCGAAGAACTGCTTGACAATGCGAAAACGGTTCCCATGAGCGGCGGACGTTCAATGATCAATACGGACGCACTGCGTGAGATTGCTGAGGATATGCGTTCCGCACTTCCTCAGGAGATTCGCAAGGCTCAGTCCATCGTTAAGAATCGCAGTGAGATACTCAACGATGCCCGCAAGGAAGCAGAAACCATCATCCGCAAGGCTGAGGAACGTGCACGTCAGATGGTTAATCAGGAGGATATCGTCCGTCAGGCGACTCAGCTTGCAGCTGAGAAAGAAGCAAAGGCGAGAGCAAATTCCCGTGAGATCCGCAAGGGCGCAAGAGATTTTGCTGAGACCTGTCTGAGAAGAACAGAGGACTATATGAGCCAGCGTCTTAATGAGCTTCGCAGAGCCCGTCAGAATCTCCATGCTTCTCAGAAGGCGGCAGACGAAGCAGCAGGCTACGCAGACGATGACAACGACGTTATCGACAGTGAGGATTAATTTCTGATATGTAGAAATTTTCCATTGCAAATTGGCAAAAATAAACAATGAGCCAAACACCCGACCACTATATTTAGTGGTCGGGTGTTTTTGTGTACACAAAAACACAAAAATGAGAAAAAGAAATTTTACGAATACCAAATATTTACATAATAATGCAAAAAATATTGTGTTGAAATTTCCCTGCAAAGTGGCTATAATTATCACTGTGGTGGAGCGAAATGGCGTGATTTAACACTGAGACATCATCGATATAACATTGAAATGGAGTGGGCTTCCTCCGAAATGGCAGGTTTTCACCCAAATTACAGTGAAAGGAGTGCGCGAAATGCTCATAGGCGAGTATAGCCACAATGTGGATGCAAAAGGCAGAGTATTCATACCTGCAAAGTACCGAGCAGAGCTGGGTTCGTCCTTTGTTGTGACGAAAAGTGCCGACGGAAGCATCAGAGCGCACACCGCAAAGAGCTGGGAGCGTTATGTAAACGCATTCAGTTCTGCTACAGCTGAAATGAACAACCTTCGCAGACTTATCTGTGCAGGTGCAGTGGAGCTTGAAATGGACTCTCAGGGAAGAGTAATGCTTCCTGAAGTTCTCAGAAAGCATGCTGTGATAACCGATAAAGTACAGATTGTCGGAATGCTTGATTGGGTCGAATTCTGGAATCCCGAAAAGTATGAGACGATCACAGCGAATATGACAGCAGAGATGGAAACAGCAATGCTGTCTGACCTGAATCTTGGTTAAGATCATGACTGATAATATTAATTTTTCTCACCGTCCTGTGCTCCTTGATGAGACAATAGAAAATCTTGTCCACAATCCGGACGGTGTTTATGTGGACGGCACCGCAGGGGGCGGAGGTCACAGTGCGGCAATACTCGAAAGACTGTCTGAAAAGGGCAGGCTGGTATGTGTCGATCAGGACCCCGATGCAATTGCGACAGTAACAAAGAGATTTGAAAACGATAAGAGAGTAAAAATAGTCCGCTCGAACTTTGAGCACATAAAGGAAGCCGCCGCAGAGGCAGGCTTCGATCACTGCGACGGAGTGCTGATGGATATCGGAGTTTCCTCCCACCAGCTCGACTGCGCCGAGCGCGGTTTTTCCTACCATAACGACGCACCGCTCGATATGCGTATGAGCCAGAGCGGCACCAGCGCAGCGGATCTTGTGGCAACTCTGCCATGGCAGAAGCTTGCAGAAATCCTTACAAAATACGGAGAAGAAAAATTCTCTGTAAAAATAGCGAAGAAAATATGTGAACAGAGGGAGAATGCTCCAATTCTCACCACACTGCAGCTGGCTGATATAGTCCGTGATGCGGTTCCTGCGGCAGCAAGACGTGACGGACACCCTGCACGCCGCACTTTCCAGGCTTTGAGAATAGCGGTAAATGATGAACTTGGTGTACTTGAACGGGGTATGGAATCAGCATTTGACCTGCTCAGCGAAGACGGCAGACTTGCCATAATAACCTTCCATTCATTGGAAGACAGAATCGTAAAGCGCCGGATGGCGCAGTGGTGCAGCGGATGCACCTGTCCTCCCGAATTTCCCGTGTGTGTGTGCGGAAAAACACCCCATGCCGAGCTTGTGACACGTAAGCCCATAGCACCATCGCAGCAGGAGCTTTCGGAAAACCCCAGAAGCAGAAGCAGCAAGCTTCGGGTATGTAAAAAAATAAAAGAATGAGCATTGACATAATTAGTTTACCGTAATATAATTTACATAAAATCATTAGAGCGATTTGTGGATTTGAGATTAACGGGGACATGGTTATGGAAGGAGCATCGAGAAAATGCAGCAGTCAAAGGAGTACTACGGAAAAGGATCACTTGCAGAAGAGTTCGACTTCGGCATGTTTGAACATAACGAGTGGCTTGAAAAAAAGGCACAGGAGAGAACACAGGCAAGAAAGGAAGCAGCCAGACAGGCACGTATAAAGGAAAACAGAGCAAAGCAGGCTGCACAGGGCAGAAAGCATAATCAGGTACTCACCATTGTTGACAGATACGGCAGATTCCAGGTTGCAGCTGTGCTTTTTGTTGCTGTTCTGTTTGTTCTGCTGCTTGGCATAATGGTAGCGAACGGTCAGAAGGTAAACGATCTGACCCATGACATAAAAAATAAAAATGCAGAGCTTACAGTACTTGAGCAGGACTATGAGGTCATGAAGATATCCTTTGAAAGCAAGATGAGTGATGCGGCCATCGAGCAGTACGCCGCCCAGGTGCTTGGAATGCAGCGCCGCGAGAATTATCAGACCGAATGGCTGAGCATTAACAACGACGATGTTTTTGAAACCTGCGAGGACAGCCACAAGGGAATCTTCTTCTGGAATAATCACTGATAAACCGAACATACATAAAAGCGGGCGAAAGGCAGTATAAATACATAAAGGCGCTCCGTTCGGTTCGTCGGAAAATAACGGACAATAAAGCACGGGCGAGAGTCGAGATTTGAGTATGATCTTGGCTCTCCTTTTGCGTAGATGCGAAAAAGACACATACATGACAGAAGGCATCGGAACAAGGGGGAAAGGGAGAAAATATGGCACAGAAGGAAAGCGACAGAAGAAAGTCTTCAACATACACGCAGCAAAGACGAAGCTATGATACCGGCAGCAGGGGCGGAGAAAAACGCACATCGACTCCTTCAAACAAACAGGGAACAAGAGACTGGCGTCAGATGGCAGAGCAGCAGGACAGAGCTGCAAAGCGCGAGCGGGCGAGAAGAGAAGAGGAGGCACGCGAGCGCTCTGAAGCCAGGCGTACAAAATACGAAGAGCCGAAGAAATCGGGCGTAAAGGGAATGCTTGATGCCTTTGATGAATGGTACGATCAGCTTGGACGCAGAGGCAGAAAGCGCAAAAAAGTTCCCAAGTATGCAGATTCCACAATGAGGAAAAGAAATAATGCAATAATTATTGTAATGGCTTTGGCGTTTGTTGTCCTTGTG
>JAZSNZ010000149.1:0-3028 GCA_045536645.1 Acutalibacteraceae bacterium | reverse complement strand
CTTGTGATAACCGACGAACAGCACCGCTTCGGCGTAAAACAGCGTGCGGCTCTCAGCGAAAAGGGCGAAAATCCCCATATGCTTGTAATGAGTGCCACCCCCATTCCCCGCACCCTTGCCCTTATCGTCTACGGCGACCTTGATGTATCCGTCCTTGACGAGCTGCCTGCAGGCAGGCAGAAGGTTGACACCTATCACATAGACAGCGGCAAGCGAGAACGGGCATATAACTTTGTGAAAAAGCACCTTGACGAAGGCAGGCAGGCTTATATAGTCTGCCCTCTGGTAGATGAGAGCGAGGACGATTCAAGTGAGCTTGCCTCCGCCGTTGCCTACGCAGAGGAACTGCGGCGCGGTGCCTTCAGAGGCTACACTGTGGGGCTTCTCCACGGCAAGCTGTCGGGGGCTGAAAAAGACGAAGTCATGCGTGACTTTGCCGATGGAAAAATTCAGCTCCTTGTTGCCACCACCGTTGTTGAGGTAGGCGTAAATGTGCCCAATGCTGTGCTGATGGTGATAGAAAACGCCGAGCGCTTCGGTCTCTCTCAGCTTCATCAGCTTCGAGGCAGAGTCGGCAGAGGACAGCACAAATCCCACTGCATACTTATAAGCGACTTTACAAACGAAGAGGCAATAGCGAGATTCAATATTATGAAAAGCACCAACGACGGTTTTATTATAGCCTCTGAGGATCTTAAACAGCGTGGACCCGGCGAGTTCTTCGGACAGAGGCAGAGCGGTCTGGCAGGAGACGCAAAACTTGCAGACCTTGCCCTCGACACCCGAATGTTCGCCGCCGCTCAGGCCGACGCACTGAGCATTTCGGAGGCAGACCCTCGCCTTTCCTACGTACGCCACCGCGCACTCAGAGAAAGGGTTGACGCAATGATAGGCGAAAGCGTGACCTATTAAGCTCTATAAGTGAGCCTGTTTGTGTTGACCGAATCCGTTCGCCTTGATATAATTACTATATATTTTATTTTTGCAATCCAATTCCATGAGGTGAATAGATTATGGGTATTCCATTTGACGGCAAGCCTTATATTTTTGTAAGCTACAGCCACAATGATGAAGCCTTTGTAAAAAACCTGATTAATCAGATGAGCGATCTCGGATATCGCATATGGTATGACGGTGACCTTCCGCATACCAGAGATTATAACGATATTATCGCCAATGCAATAATCAATTGCTCTGTATTCCTTGCTGTTCTGTCTGTCAGCGCAGTGGAATCGGAATACGTACTTGATGAACTGTTCCTCGCCCGAAACAGAGAAAAAAATATAATTGCGTCATTTATAGATGACTGCGCCGTACCTCCGGGCATGGAAATGAGAATCGGAAGGCTGAATCACCTCTATTACAATCCATCGAATCACTATAAATTTATAGAATCCATCTGCGACTCCTGCAAATCCTGTCGTAGTGAAGCTAAAAATGAAAAGCAGGCTGTTTCCGAGCCCGATAAGGTCGTTCGGAAAATACCGCATCATGAGGTATCCTCCGCTGAAGAGCCCGCTGAGGGCAACGAAGATCTTGCGCATATGTCTATAATGCTGCGCCTTGCACAGGAAGAATCTGCCGACGATGCTCAGAATGATTTTGTTTCTTATAACGCTTTGTCAGATGACCCTTCTTTTTGTTCTGCGGAAGATCAGTACTGCATGCAGCATTTTTCCTTCAGATCATTATCAGACAACGAGCTTGAAATCCAGAGATGCATTCTTCCCGAATCAAAGATGCATATTCCGTTTAAATATAAAAACAAGCGTATAACAAGCATTGGCGATTCTGCTTTCAAAAACTGCACTGCTCTTAAATCCATCGATATTCCCATAAGTATAAAAAGAATCGGATTCAGCGCATTTTCACGATGCACAAATCTCACCTCGATTTTATTGCCTAAATCCATAACAGCCATTCAGGACGAAACCTTTTATGAGTGCGATAACCTTTCTTCTGTTGTGCTGCCTTATAATATATCCGATATCGGCCGTCGTGCATTTTATGGCTGCAAAAAGCTGAAAAGCATAGCATTGCCCAAAGGACTTCAGGCTATAGGAGAATCTGCTTTCGGTAATTGTGTTTCACTGTCCCTCCTCACTCTGCCTGATAACTTACAGATGATCGGCAAGGCTGCATTCGAGAGATGTGAGGGGCTGATAAGGATACACCTTCCCAAGTCTCTGCGCTCAATAGGGAAAAATGCTTTTTACCAGGCCAATGTAAGAATCATTGCGCCAAAATATGCTCTTTCCTACGGCTATATTCCTGACATGGGTACTATCTGGGATAAGAAATAATATCTTTCAGGTTTTGCCCATGCCTCCACCAATGTTTGCAGGGTTGACGCAACGATAGGCGAAAGCGTGACCTATTAAGGAGAATATAATGAGCGATGCAATAAATTTAAGACGAAGCATAAGGAAGTATTCCGATAAGGCTGTTTCGAAGGAGCTTATTGAGCAGCTAATCGAAGCGGCGAGAATGTCTCCCTCGGCCAAAAACCGACAGCCCTGGAAGTACATAGTATTCGGCGGTAAAAGCAAAGCGGAGTTTTTAGAATGCATGAAAAGGGGCATCGACAGAGAGGAAAATGGCAAATGCGCTCTGCCGAACTCAAAAGGCGGACTGGCTGACGCAAAGCACACTCTTTCTGTTATGGAGCAGGCGCCTGTTATAATCGCTGTTCTCAACACAAACGGCGCGTCCCCCTTTCTGCCCATAGACGCCGACGACAGAATAACCGAACTGTGCGACGTGCTTTCCATCGGTGCGTCCATTGAGAATATGCTTTTAAAAGCCACCGAGCTGGGGCTCGGAACACTGTGGATAGCATACTCCTGCAACGCCTATGAGGAGCTTACTGATTATCTGTGTACACAGCATCAGCTCCTCGGAGCGGTTGCTGAGGGCTTTGCGGTGGAATCCCCCTCTCAGAGACCGAGGAAAAAAGCCGAGGACATAGCGGAATACAGAATGCAGTGATATGAATAAAAGCGGCATGGAATTTCCCAAAAGAAAACCC
>JAZSNZ010000221.1:0-7562 GCA_045536645.1 Acutalibacteraceae bacterium | reverse complement strand
TCCGACTTAGTGCTGCTTGCGTGTATGCTTATGTCGGGCTGCAACAACTGCGCCATGATGGCGAGCCTGAATAAAGGCGAGAACATGGATGTTGTGTTGGAGGCACTGGGCACCGATATTTTCGGTGAACATTATCAGACTGTTCTGGAGCTTCGCATGGCGCTGCCCGAAAGTGCCCATTACGAGGCTGTGACCGAAAAGACAGGCTACGATAGCCTTACAAGCGAGAAGCAGCGGGAAGCTTATAAGGCGATGGAAAAATCCATCTTCCGATTTACCAACGAAGGCGGCGGCGAAAAGGGCGAATGCCAGCTTGAGCGTGCGTACATACCGAACCTTACAAGTGCGGAGATATACATGGTCAAGGAGGCTGTATATTATGATCACCCCGAGGCCTTCTGGCTCTCGCGCAACTATTCCCTTGACTACAATTTCAAAGAGGGACATTTTATAATTCTCTACTCCCTCTATTCCTATGACGACGCAATGACCATGGCAAGAGCACTGGAAAACGCCATGTCATCATATCTTCTCGATATGCCGAGAAATTTAAGCGAGTATGAGCGTGAAAAATACATTCACGACAGACTCCTTTCCGAGTGCGAATACGATATTGATATGCTTGAGGAGAACGGGGATGACCCCGATGCCTCCAGTGCATACGGTGCGCTGGTAAACCACAGAGCCATCTGCGGCGGATATACCATGGCATCAAAGCTTCTCCTTGACAGCGTGGGAATAAAGAGCTACGCAGTGCACGGCACAGCAGACGGCCTGCCCCACGTATGGCTGCTGGTCAATGTTGAGGGTGGCTGGTACCATCTGGACGTAACATGGGACGATCCCGTGCAGGTTGAGCCTTCGGCAAACATACAGCATACATATTTAAATCTCACCGATGAAATGATAAAGGCAGATCATAAGATAAGCAGCGGTTTTGACTCGCTTACCGATGAGCTGATATCGTCCGGTGAGGCAGGAGAGGCTTTTTATAACTTCACTCTTCCCAAGGCCTCTTCTTCTGAATACAACTATTTCGAAAAGGAAGCATTCTACATTGCTACCCTGAGCGAAGCCTCCACCAATGAGCTTTCAAAGGCGATAGGGGAAAAGCTCAAAAAGGGTGAAACAGTTGTAAATATCCGCTTTGACATTTCTCTTGATGCACAGACGGCAAACAAGTGGCTGGTAACAGACACAAATGCTCTGTATGCAGCGGTGGAAAAAGCGAACAAAAACTCAGCTGATAAGGTAAAAGAGTACATAATCACAAGCTATATGGAGCACAAATGCGAATATATGCGCCGTGTTTACATAGTCAGGCTGATAACAGACGATAAGAATGAAGATATACAGTAGGTCAAACAAGAAAGGAACAGGAAGAACATGAAGGTTGTACTTGCAGCGGATTCCGGAAAATGTACAGAAACACTCAACAGAATGGGTATTGAGTGTACAGTTGTAAATCCTAATATGGACGAGACACTTGTAACAGGCAAGCGTTTGCCTCCAATGGAGGTAGCACGTGCGCTTTCGGCACAGAAGGCTGTTACAGTACTGAAATACTATCCTTCCAGCATGGTGCTGGGAATGGACACTGTCATCTGTCTTGAAGGTGAGCTTTTCGGCTATCCCAAGAACAGGGAGGACGCAAAGAGAATGATGATGCGTCTTTCAGGAAAACCTCATGAGGTGCACACAGGCGTACATCTCGTCAGCGACTATATACAGGTCGCATTCTCTACAAAGGCAACAGTCACAATGACTGCTTACACCGAGGCTGAGATTGATGCATATCTCGATTCAACCGACGAATACCTCACCTGCCCCGGTGCCTACAGCATCGACGGCTACGCCTCTATTTTCATTGAGAAAGTACACGGCGATGTAAATGCCTGCCGAGGCATTCCCGTATGCGAACTTCGCAAGCAGCTCAGAGAGCACGGTCTCAGAGTATAATTCTCAAAAAATTAACATCTTGGGCTTATTCTGTAACATTTTGTCTGTTGTGTATTATGTAAAACTGTGATAGAATCAACTATTGCAAAGGGGATTTGATTCTGTTCCGGACAAGCCCGTTTATATGAACAATGCCTTATTGAAAGAAAGGATAAGATATATGAATTTTCTTGCAAGAGATATCGGTATAGACCTGGGAACTGCAAACACACTGGTATATATCAAGGGTAAGGGCATCGTAATGCGTGAGCCCTCTGTTGTTGCTGTGGATATCCGAACAGATACAGTGCTGGCAGTCGGCGCACAGGCAAAGGACATGATAGGCCGTACTCCCGGTTCCATCGTGGCTGTTCGCCCCCTCAAGGACGGTGTTATTGCCGACTTTGACATTACCGCCACCATGCTCAAGTACTTCATCAAAAAGGCTGTAAAGACCAACCTTTTCTCCCGTCCGAGAGTTGTTATCTGCATACCTTCCGGCGTTACAGAGGTTGAGAGAAGAGCTGTTGAGGACGCTACAAAGCAGGCAGGCGGCGGCGACGTTGACCTTATCGAAGAGCCTATGGCAGCAGCTATCGGCGCAGGCCTTCCCGTTGCAGAGGCAACAGGCTCCATGGTCGTTGATATCGGCGGCGGCACAAGCGAGGTCGCTGTTATTTCTCTGGGCGATATCGTAACAGCCTGTTCTGTTCGTGTTGCAGGCGATAAGTTCGACGAGGCCATCGTATCCTATGTCAAGAAAAAGTACAACCTCCTCATCGGTGAAAGAAGCGCCGAGGAGATAAAGGTAAAAATCGGCTCCGCATTCCCCTATGAGAATGAAGAGGGTATGGTCATAAAGGGAAGAAACCTTGTTGACGGTCTGCCGAAGAACGTTGTAATTTCCGCAGCTGAGGTTCGCGAGGCTCTGGCTGATCCCCTCTCCAGCATCATCGATGCTATCAAGGTCACTCTCGAAAAGACTCCCCCCGAGCTTTCTGCAGATATCATCGACCACGGTATCATGCTTACCGGCGGCGGCGCACTGCTGCGCGGCTTTGACAAGCTGGTCGCTCAGGAGACAGGCATGCCCGTACACATCGCAGAGAGACCTCTCGACTGCGTAGTTGACGGTACAGGCAAGCGCCTTGACATCATCATGCCCAACTCCTACTGGAGAGCAAGAAACTGATCTTATCTTACATTGCTTATGTATTGCCGCAAGGTGACCCCTTGCGGCAATGTGATATTATTAACTGAGGTGATGCGACTGTGAAGGAAATCTTCAAGGGCAGAAGCTTTAAAATACTGATCGCAGTTCTGCTGGTTCTGCTGGGAATAATGGTTTACGCCGCTTCACGTTCAACAGAGCAGGGCTTTACCGCATCTCTTGCGTCCTACATAACACGTCCCATTCAGAAGCTCAGCGCCCTTGTCTCAAGCGGCATAGGCGGTTTTACAGACCAGTTTGAGGATATAGATGCAGTCCGTGCTGAAAACGAGCTTCTTGAAAAGAAGTGCCGTGAGCTGACAGCGCAGATGGTAGACTATGAATCCCTCAAGGCTGAAAACGAAGAGCTTCGAGCCATAAGCGGCATCAGCGAGCGAAACACCGACTATACCTTTGAAATGGCAACGGTCATTTCAAGAGATGCCACAGATTCATTTGAGACCTTTATAATCGACAGGGGAGAAAATCACGGCGTAGCGCTGTACGACCCTGTCATAACAGCAGACGGACTGGTTGGTTACATTTCGCAGATAGGCCCTATCTCATCAAAAGTAACCACCATAGTAAGCTCCGCCAGCAGTGTCGGTGCAGTGGACAGCAGTACCCGTGACGGCGGCGTGCTGGTAGGCGACCTTGAGCTTGCCGCACAGGGCTATGCAAAGCTTTCATACCTTGCTCGTGACTGTGATGTCACAACAGGCGATATAGTCGTAACAAGCGGCCTGGGCGGAATATTCCCGAAAAACCTCATCATCGGCGAGGTAGTGGAGATAAAGCCCGAGGCACAGGATATTTCCCTTTATGCTGTTATCGAGCCTTCGGCAGATATCGGCGGCTGTACCACAGTTTTCGTCATAACTCATTTTGACGGACAGGGTGCAGTGGTAGATGGGGAACTTGCAGATTTCCCGAAGGCAGAAGATTCCGAAACCGCTGAAGACAGCGAATAAAGAAACCAACGCACATTCCCGGAACGGGGTGAGAATTTGAAAAAGCTTCTTGGCAGAGTGAGGATAAAATGGGCAGTATATATCCTCGAGCTGATAATAATCTATATACTTCAGAATACACCGAATCTTATCCCTTCCTTTCTGGGAGTAAGTCCTGTGCTGCTGATTATCTTTGCGATAAGCATAACCATGTTCGAGGGTGAAAGCAGAGGCATGTGGATAGGTCTCTTTGCAGGCATACTGCTCGATCTCGGCGGTTCCATGGTGTTCGGCTTCTATTCCATGCTCATGACGGTTGTATGTTTCTTCTGCGGAATACTTGTTGTATACCTTATGAGAAACAATATCATCACCGCAATGGTTTTAGCGGCAGCATCGGTATTCGTCGTCGGAATGTTCCAGTGGTTTTTCAAATTCGCCCTGTGGGGCGACACAGGCACATGGTACTTCCTCTACGGCGTGCTCTTGCCGAGAGTGGTCTACACCACCCTGCTCATGCCCATCGCATTCTATTTCAACCGAGCCATCGCAACCCATCTGGAGGACGATGAGTAATAAATTTTTAATACGCTGTTCGTGCAATTATCACATATAGAGGATAAAATATAAAGCGGAACGAAAGGAGGTCGCCGCAATGGAGGACGAAAAGAAAATAAGCCGACGTATATTTATTCTGGTTGCAGTTGTTATATCTGTAATAGTCGTGTATGCAGTTGTTCTGCTCAAGCTTCAGGTCGAGCAGGGTGAATATTTCCGCACTCAGGCTGTAAAGCAGACTGCGACGACCATTTCGGTAACTGCCGCACGAGGCGAGATAGTTGACCGCTACGGACGAGCCATCGTCCAGAACCGACTGGGCTATGCCATAGTGTTCAATCGAGCGGAGATGGAAGTCGGCACCGAGAACGAAATAATCTGGCGCCTTTGCACTCTGCTTACCGAAAAGGGCGAGGCGTGGAACGACAACACGCCCCTTTATGTTGACGAATACGGCAGTGCCAGCTATCCGACCGAGGAAGAGCAGACCACAAAGGTAAAGTCCGCCATATCCGATATGCAGGAGGAGCTGATGCTCCAGTCATACGCAACTGCTCAGAACTGCTATGATACCATGATAACCGACTATGAGCTTGAAAACCTCGCTCCCAATGTTGCAAGGACAATAATGGGCGTTCGCCTTGAAATGGAGCTTGCCTCCTTCTCAAGTGCCTACCCCTATACTTTTGCGTCAGATATTACTCTTGACACCATGCAGATAATCAAGGAAAACGAGGCACTTTTCAAGGGCGTTGAGATAAATGTCGTGCCTATCAGAGAATATGCCGACGGCAGTATAGCACCGCACATCATAGGCAACATCGGACCCATCTACGCCGAAGAGTACGAGGAGCTCAAGAAGAGCGGCTACAAGATGACCGACTATGTAGGTAAGTTCGGCATCGAAAAGACCTATGAAAGTTATCTCAAGGGCGACGATGGCAAGAAAAAGGTACAGCGTGACGAAAACGGCGATATTGTATACGAGGAATTTACTGAGGACGCAGTACCGGGCAATACCATCGTTCTGACCCTCGATTCTGAGCTTCAGAAGGTAGCGCAGAAGTCCCTTGAAAACTGCATAAACTCCATCGCAAAGGCAGGAAAGTCAACAAGCGTCAAGTACGACGGCGAGGACGCAGACTCCGGTGCTGTAGTCGTTATGAATGTGCAGACCTTTGAGGTTCTTGCCCTTGTAACATATCCTTCCTATGACATGGCAACGTACAGCGAAGCATATGACGAGCTGCTCAAGCACCCGGGCAAGCCGCTTTATAACAGAGCGCTGAACGGTACATACGCACCGGGCTCCACTTTCAAGGTAGCAACCGCTCTTGCAGGACTGGAAGAAGGTGTTATCACCACAAAATCCAACTTCACCTGCGACAAAGTGTTCACTCACCCCGAATATAAGCTTAGAATGCGCTGTCTGGGCAGCCACGGTGCTATAGATGTTATAATAGTATTTTTCAAGTTTTGCAACATCTTCTTCTACAACGTTGCTGACCAGCTGGGCATAGGCCGACTCAACGACTACTGCCGTCAGCTTGGCTTCGGCGCCGCGACAGGCATCGGTATGGGCGAATCCAAGGGAACCCTTGCAGGCCGTGAAGAGCGCGAGGCGAGAGAAGAAGGCTGGTACTATGCAGATACCCTGCAGGCGGCCATCGGACAGAACGATAACCGTTTCACTCCCGCACAGCTGTGTGCTTATATGGCGACCGTTGCAAACGGCGGTACACGCTATGAGGCACGCCTTATAAAGACAATAAAGAGCTACGATTATACCAAGACCATTATTGAGGACACTTCGGATAATCCCAAGATACTCAACAACCTGAACGTTTCCGAGCAGAACCTTGCAAACGTCAAGCGAGGACTGCTGTCGGTTACTCAGGAGGGTACCGCATCTGCGGCATTCTCAAACTACAAGATGCAGGTCGGCGGTAAGACAGGTACTGCGGATACCATAAAGACCGCAACCGCAAACGCAATATTCATCGCCTTTGCTCCCTATAATACCCCCGAAATAGCGGTATGTATAGTAGGCGAGCGATGCGGTCACGGAAGTGAAATGACAAACGTTGCCCGAGACATTTTCGACCAGTACTTCTACTCAAAGAAGACCGACGGATACGAAAACATCTCAGACGGACAGCTTATAACGTAATTAAAGGAGCGGCGAAAAGCCGCTCCTTTTACTTATGCAGAGATCCGGGATCATCTGACAGACCGAGAAGATAATCTGCCGACACATTATAAAATTCAGCAAGAAGAATGAGCTTTTCGCCGCTTATGTCCGATTTGCCCATTTCTATTTTGCCGTATTGCTGTTGGGTGGTTTTTATGACCTTTGCAATATCCGACTGGCTTAAGTCTCTGTCCTCTCTCATGTCCTTAAATCTGTACATCACAATATCTCCTCAACCCATGATGACTTATTATAATTCACATCGAAAAGTTGTATTGATATTACGACTAACAGGTGTAAAATGCAATAAAACAGACCAACGTAGGGCAGGGGCTTGCTCCTGCCGTTTTTCGATGCCGAATGAGAACTTAAAAGGACCGACACCTTTGGCATCAGTCCTTAAAAATTTATATTGCAAAAATGAAGCTGTAAACGTCCTGGCCGCCGTCGACCTCGTAAAGCTCGACACGGGGGAAGTTAGCTCTTATATAAACTCTGACCTTGTCCATGTCCTCTTTCTCGGCGTCCTTGCCGAGAATGGCGATGATGACCTCCTTACCTGTCATATCAACCTTTGAAAGGAGGGAGCAGGCACACTCTGCTCTGGTGTCATCAACAGTGACCAGCTCCTTGCCGATAAAGCCCAGAGAATCACCCTGATTGATAACAAAGCCCGAATTTATGCTGTCACGCACAGCGTAGGTCACAAGACCCG
>JAZSNZ010000357.1:0-5282 GCA_045536645.1 Acutalibacteraceae bacterium | reverse complement strand
GTCGCAGCAGCCTGCCCAGAGAAGCTGTGAAACCTGAGCCTTTATGTCTTCGTCAACTTCGTACTTTCCTGTCTTTGAGAGCGAAGTCATCCATGCTGCGGTGCGTTCGCTGTTATTTCCAGAAAGATGGAACAGGAGTCTTTCAAGGTTGCTGGAAATGAGGATATCCATAGAGGGAGATATGGTTGTATGGAAACTGCGATTTCTGTCATAAACACCTGTTCTGATAAAATCAGTGAGAACATTGTTCTTGTTTGATGCACAGATGAGACGGTTTATGGGCAGTCCCATGCATTTTGCGTAGTATGCGGCGAGAATGTTTCCGAAGTTGCCGGTGGGAACAACGATATTTACCTTTTCGCCTTCTTTTATCGTACCGTTTTTGAGCATATCTGCATAAGCAGAAATATAATAAACGATCTGCGGTGCAAGTCTGCCCCAATTGATGGAGTTGGCGGAAGAAAATGCCATGTTGTTGTCAGCGAGTACTTTACGTATCACATCGCTTGTAAAGATAGTTTTCACACCTGTCTGAGCATCATCAAAATTGCCCTTGATAGCACATACGCCTACATTTTCGCCTTCCTGTGTGACCATCTGAAGCTTTTGGATATTACTGACACCCTCTTCGGGGTAGAACACGATAATCTTAGTGCCCTCAACATCCTTGAAACCCTCAAGAGCTGCCTTTCCGGTATCACCCGATGTTGCAACGAGAATAACAATCTCATGCTCGTCGTTTATCTTGCGGACGGAGGTCTTCAGAAGATGAGGAAGAAGCTGAAGAGCCATATCCTTGAATGCACAGGTAGGCCCATGCCAGAGCTCAAGAATATTTCTGCTGCCGCTTATCTTCTTTATGGGCGCAATATCATCACTGCCGAACTTGCCAATATACGCATCGTTTACGCATTTTGCAAGCTCCTCATCTGTAAAGTCGGTGAGGAACTTTCCGAGCACTGAAACCGCACGCTCAACGTAGCTCTTATCTGCAAGAGCACGAATCTCATCGGCTGTAATAGTAGGTATGGAGGTCGGTGCAAAAAGACCGCCGTCAGCGGAAATACCGCCGGCTATAGCCTGTGCGGATTCGATTTTCAAAGTGTTGTCTCTTGTGCTTGTGTAAAGCATTTTAACTACATCTCCTTACAGAACACGTGAGAAGAAATTCTCCGCATTCTCCCAGAATATTTTACGCACCTGCTCTTCCGAGTAGTTGTGCTTCAAGAAAAGCTCATAGAGCTTACCCATCGATTCAATACCGCTTATGCCTGCCGGCATATCGGTGCCGTCAAAATCAGAGCCCATGCAGACTGTATTTTCTCCGCCGAGAGACAGGAATCTGTCAGTATGTCTGATTATATCGGTCATATCGGCTTTTTCTCTTTCCTGATTAAGGAAATCGGGACAGAAATTAAGACCCACAAGTCCGCCGAATTCAACAATTGTGCTGAACATATCGTCAGTAAGATTTCTGCTGTGAGGACACATTACACGGGAATTGGAATGGGAGGCAACGAACGGACGTGACGCATTATCCGCCACATCCCAGAAGCCTGCGTCGGAAAGATGGGATACGTCGACTATCATTCCAAGCTCGTTCATTCTGCGCACAGCCTCTATGCCAAACTCCGAAAGGCCGCCTGCATTCTTTACCTTATTGCCGTCACCCAGCTCGTTTGCACCGTGCCATGTAAGAGTGCAAAGACGTACTCCGTCATTATAAAGGGCGTCCACTCTGTCTATCTGCCCTGTAAAGGGAGCACCGCTTTCGATGGACATTATGGCAGCACATTTCTTTTCGATTATCGCTGTCTTTATATCCTCCGCCGTGCGGCAAATCTTGAATTTATCAGAAAACAGCTTTTCCTGCTCGTATATATAATCTCTCGCTTTTTCATAGTAATCCACAGCCGCCTGACTGCGAAGCTCGTCGGGAACAAATATTGCAAAAACCTGCGCCCAATTATCTATATAAGCTCCTCGCTCAAGGGATAAATGATATGCACCTTCATTGATGCTTTTACCATTGAAGCGATACAGACATTCTGTAGCCGTATCGCAGTGTATGTCAAAAAATCTCATCGCACACCTCTGCTCCAAATGCATTTTCGTAGTGTTCTGATTTAATTATGTAAACTTCATTTTCAGTGTTCGCAGTTATAACAATAACATCAAACCTCGGCTGCCTGTCGATAGGATTTCTCATCATGTAATCTGTGGCAGCAAGATAGATTTTTCTTCGTTTTGAGGCATTTACAGCCTCCTCCCCGCTGACAAGCGAATCTGCTTTACGGGTCTTGACCTCAACAAAAAGAATATATTCGCCGTTGCAGGCAATTATATCGACCTCACCGCGTCTGGTATGATAATTTCTGTCGATTATATCGAAGCCCTTATCCATCAGAAGCCAGCAGGCATAATCCTCTCCTACCCTTCCTGTATCAAGCTTTTTCATTTATTCTTTGCCTCGATTTTTTTGAGAAAACTCTTTCTGTGTACAGGCGACGCACCGAACTCCTTTATCTTCTCAACATGGAGTGCAGTGCCGTAGCCCTTATGTTTTTCGAACATATACTGAGGATACATCTCAGCTATTCTAATCATGAATCTGTCACGGCTGACCTTTGCAAGGATTGATGCACAGGCAATGCTCATGGAAAGCGCATCACCCTTGACAACAGCCTTTGCTTTTACCTCAAGCTGGGGTGGAATTCTGTTTCCGTCAATCAGGGCGGTATCAGGTTTTATGTCAAGTCCGTTCACAGCATCTGTCATTGCTCTGTAGGTGGCCTGAAGAATATTTATCTCGTCGATAATTCCTTCATCCACAGCAGAAATATTATATGCCAGTGCATTTTCGCAGATGATGTCAAAGAGTTCTTCCCTCTTCTTTTCCGAGAGCTTTTTTGAATCATTCACACCTTCAATTATCATACCCTCGGGTAAAATAACAGCGGCGGCGAAAACAGGACCTGCCAGTGGGCCACGTCCTGCTTCATCGACGCCGCAAACAAATTTTGCACCGTTTTCGATTTCGCTACGCTCATAGCTGAGCCAATCTATAACCGTTTTTTCTTTCATAGGTTATTTTCCTTCCGGCTTTTCCAGAGATATCTTTCCTATCTTACCGCCTCTGAATTCGTCAAGCAGCATGACACTGACACGCTCTGAATCTATCTCTCCGCCCGATATGAGCATACCGCGCTTTTTGGCTACTGCCTCAATATATTCATTGGCAGACAGCTCTTCACCGGGTACATTGTATCTTGCTTTGAGCATATCGCTGTAATCGGCAAGCAATATTTCCATAAGACCTTGGCAAAGAGTTTCAACATCCAGAATATTATCCTTCACAGCGCCTGTGTAAGCAAGCCTCTCGCCCACTGTCTGATCCTCAAACTTTGGCCAGAGAACACCGGGGGTATCAAGAAGCTCAACACCGTTTCCAATATTGAACCACTGATTACCTCGTGTCACACCGGGCTTATCTGCAACAACGGCCTTTGATGCCTTTGCCATTCTGTTGATAAAAGAAGATTTACCAACATTGGGAATACCGACAACCATGAGTTTTAAGGTCTTTCCTCGCATATTTTTTGCCTGCCATGCGGCAATTTTATCCTTGAGAAGATCACGGACAATATTTGTAAAATTACCAAGTCCCTTGCCGGTTTTGCAGTCGCAGGCAATAGCTCTGCAGCCTTTGGATTTGAAATATCCTATCCACTGCGAGGTAGTTGAGGCATCTGAGATATCCGCTTTATTCAAAAGAACAATTCTCGGCTTGCTTCCTATTAAATAGTCAAGCTCAGGATTTCTGCTGGACATAGGTATTCTGGCATCGATTATTTCGACTACTGCATCGACCAGCTTAAGACTTTCGGATATAAGCCTCCTGGTCTTAGCCATATGCCCGGGAAACCACTGTATAGGCTGCGGATTACTCATCCTCTTATCTCTCCGATACTGTTAAATGGATAAATTCGTAAAATAACTTCGCCAAGAATATCATCTCTGCTCACAGCACCCAGTGCTTCGTTTCGGCTGTCGAAAGAAATCTTTCTGTTGTCACCCATTACGATATACTCGTCTTCGCCAAGAGTGACCTCTTCGCTGAGCCATGCACTTGCGCCGCCCTTTTTGTCATCGTCAAGATATGCGCTTTCATCAAGGGGCTGGCCATCAACATATACAACAAATGTGGAAGAATCGTATCTTACAGTCTGTCCGGGGCAAGCGATGACACGCTTGATTATCGGATCGCTTGTGTGTTCATTTTCCTTGACAACAATAACAACGTCACCCTGCTCAGGCTCGAAGAACAGGCTGTTTACAAGCAGTCTGTCCCCGTTTGCCAGGGAGGAATCCATTGAGCCGCCGCTTACACTTACGACTCTGAACACAAAGGTAAAAAGAATGACAACTATCGCAAGAGCAAATGCGATGGCTTCCATCCATTCATAAATCTCAGCGGCAAAGCCGTTCAGTTTTCTCTTATCGTTGGATGCAGTACCGTTAAACCTTCCCACTTTTTGACCCCCTTGATCAGTAATAGTTAAATAACAAAAAGGGACGAGTTGCCCCGTCCCTTGTCACCGAATTTATCAGCCCTCGTTCTTGGAGCGGATTTTTTCCTTGACCTTAGCTGCCTTACCGACTCTGTCACGCAGATAATAGAGCTTGCTTCTGCGAACCTTACCGTAGCGAACGATCTCAACCTTTGCAACGTTCGGGGAGTTGACAGGGAAAACTCTCTCAACACCAACACCGTATGAAAGTCTGCGAACGGTGAAAGTCTCAGAAACACCGCTGCCGCGACGAGCGATAACAGTACCCTCGAAGAGCTGGATTCTTTCTCTCTCGCCTTCACGGATCTTTACGTGAACCTTAACGGTATCACCGATGTTGAATTCGAGCTTGTCAGCGCGCAGGCTGCTTTCGGAAATGAGTTTTAATGCGTCCATTCTAAATATCCTCCTTAGATTTACAGACATTCATACCCGAAACCGACAGAGGAATGTCCACCTTGATAATTTCAACCGCGGCGAAAAGAGTACCGCCGGAA
This sequence comes from Acutalibacteraceae bacterium, assembly GCA_045536645.1. Lineage (GTDB taxonomy): Bacteria > Bacillota > Clostridia > Oscillospirales > Acutalibacteraceae > JAISGQ01. Next base: position 214 of record JAZSNZ010000357.1, on the reverse strand, counting down.
GGCCTGTGTTTTCCGTACACACAAAGCATGGTGAATTATAACACATCAAAACACGATATGCAAGGGCTTTTGAATCTTTTTTCAAAATTATTTGACTATATATGGTAATCAGAGGTTTTTAGTGATATCCATAACAACAAGAACCTCACCGTCTGTTTTGAATTTCACCTCAACATCGGCAAAGTTCATACCGTAAATTCTGTCAGGATCATTG
>JAZSNZ010000133.1:0-2351 GCA_045536645.1 Acutalibacteraceae bacterium | reverse complement strand
CACTTAAAATATATTTTAACATGTATTCTTGCTATATACAATAAAAATATCTTGTATCGCGACTTCTTCTGTGCTAAAATATTATGGCATTCGAGGGAAAGCGGTTTGTAACCACGCTTTAATTCACCTCTGAAATTAAATCATGGAGGGTTATTATGTCAGGACATAATAAATGGAGTACCATCAAGAGAAAGAAAGAAAAGACCGACGGTCAGCGCGCCAAGGTTTTTACCAAGATAGGCCGTGAGATCGCGGTTGCTGTAAAGAACGGCGGCCCCGACCCCGTTTCCAACCCCAAGCTCAAGGACTGCATTGCTAAGGCAAAGTCCTTAAACGTTCCCAACGACAACATCGAGAGAGTTATCAAGAAGGCCTCCGGCGACAACGACGGCAAGGAATACGAGGCACTGACCTACGAAGGCTACGGTCCCTGCGGCGTTGCAGTCATAGTTGAGACCCTTACCGATAACAGAAACCGTACCGCAGGCGATCTGCGCCACTATTTCGATAAGTTCGGCGGCAACCTCGGCACCACCGGCTGCGTTTCCTTCATGTTCTCCACCAAGGGTGTTATCGCTATCGAGGCTGAGGATATCGATGAGGATCAGCTGATGGAAGAGGCTCTGGAGCTGGGCGCTTCCGATTTCAAGACCGACGAGGACATTTACGTCATCTACACCGAGGAGGAGGATTTCTCCGCTGTGCGTGACGGTCTCGAGGCTAAGGGCTATGAGTTTGTAAACGCTGATGTGGAGAAGATCCCCGATACCTACACCACCATCGAAGACCCCGATATGGTCATCAAGATGCAGAAGCTTCTAGATATGCTCGAGGACAACGATGACGTTCAGGATGTATGGCATTCCTGGGATGCTCCCGACGAGGACTGATAGATTTCAATATATTTCGTATTAAGGAGGTCAATCCATGCTTTGTAACAATTGCGGCTCAGAAATCAGCAACGGCAGCTCTTTCTGCAATATATGCGGCGCAAAACAGCTTGCTGTACACAGTCAGCTTTCGCAGCCCGATCGCGAAAATCTGCTCAGAAATCTCAATCGCGTACACAACGAAGCTGTCAAATGCACCCCTTATTATGCAGAAAACGCATCTCTGCAGAATTATATCGATACAACCGCCAACAAAACATATACGTCCAATTCATGGAAGCCGGTATTTTTTATCGGTCTTGCTCCCGCTATTCTTTCTGTTATTACCCTTCTCGGAAAACTCACCGGCGATGGCATCAATGAATTTGGCAGCTGGATATCCGATATTTTTTTAGCTTCCTTAATTCCCGGCATCTGGTTGTTCCTTTGGATCTTCCTTCGCAAAAATGGGCAGGAAAAAATCCGTCGTAAAACCGAGGCAGACCGTCAGGGCATTGAATCCGCCCGTCAGCGTCAGGCCGTGCTTGCAGATTCCGTAAGTGCAATTTATCAGGCCTCCGGTGTTTCTGACTTTTATCCTCCCAAATATTTTCATGTGGATGCTGTCAATTATGTATATGATTGTATCAGCAACTACCGTGCGGATTCCTTGAAGGAAGCCCTTAACAGCTATGAGGAATATCTGCACAGAATGAGGATGGAACAAGCTCAGAGCGAACAGCTGAAAGCGCTTCAGCGCGCAGAGCTTCTGCTTCGTCGCATAGAGATCAATTCAGCCGCAGCTGCAATCGGCTCAATGTTATGATTATTAGAAAGCAAGGCCGTGGGCTTACGCCCACGGCCTTTTCGTGTGTAATCTAAGTTAAGGGGCGTTGCCCCTTAAAACCCCATGAGGGTCTCTGTCCCTCAACCCTGCCAAAGGAAATCATTTCCTTTGGAAACCTTCTTTTTTTTACATTCTGAAGCGCTTTTTCAGGCTGTCCTTAAGTCCTTTTTTCCTCTGTATGATTATATACAGAAGGGACATCAGCGCACAGGGCACAAGTGCGATAAGCGACCATGAAAGACTTATCTCTCTGTGCAGATAGTAATCGGTGACTATCTCTATAGCAACGACCAGCGCTCCGATCGTCAGAAAGAATGTGGCGGCTGAATAAAGCTTTGCCACGTTGTTTTTAATAACGATTGCGTTTATGCTCAGCACCGTCATAAAGCACAGCACTATGGGAACTGCTATGCTCAGATACCAGTCGCCCTTTAACTGCCAGCATATTACAAACAGGAAGAAGAGTATTCCTGCCGTATACAGCACAAACAGCAGAATATAGTTTGTCTTTCTCATAAGCAGAGGAGGTCCGACAAACAGCCATACCATAAGCAATGCAGATGTGACTATAAGCGACCAGCTCAGTTCCTTCTCTATGCCGTAGTTGCAAAGCAGGCAGATGGACACAGGGATTG